>NZ_JSYF01000096.1:0-12950 GCF_054824225.1 Pontibacter sp. HJ8 | reverse complement strand
ATTTAATTTGTAAAATATATGTAAATATATGAATAAGATTGTACTTTTTATAATGAAGTGCTTTGGGAACACATTTTAAGCGGATGCAATTTTTTCTCCCTAAATTTGTTCTCTTCAAGGTATAGCTATACCTGTGAGCGACATTCATTTTGAACAAAGAACATTATACATACCTGATCAAGCAGAAAGCGCAGGAGCTGGGCTTCATGTACTGCGGCGTGTCTAAGGCAGATTTTCTGGAAGAAGAGGCGCCCCGGCTGGAGCGTTGGCTGAATCAGAACATGCACGGGCAGATGCACTACATGGAAAACCACTTCGACAAGCGCCTCGACCCGCGCCTGCTCGTCGATGGGGCCAAATCGGTGGTGTCGCTGCTGCTCAACTATTACCCGGAGAAGGAAACACAGCAACCCGACGAAGAAACCTACAAGGTATCGAAGTACGCCTACGGCACCGACTATCACTTTGTGATCAAGGACAAGCTGAAGGACCTGCTCGCCTACATCAATGAAGCAATAGGAGAGGTGGGCGGCCGCTGCTTCGTAGATTCAGCGCCGGTGCTGGACAAGGCTTGGGCCAAAAAAAGCGGGCTGGGCTGGGTAGGCAAAAACTCCAACCTGATCACCCCGCAGGTGGGCAGCTTTTACTTCATCGCCGAACTCATCATTGACCTCGAACTGGTCTATGACGGACCTATCAAAGACTACTGCGGCTCCTGCACCCGTTGCATCGATGCCTGCCCCACCGATGCGATCGTGGCGCCTTATGTAGTGGATGGCAGCAAATGCATCTCCTACTACACCATCGAGCTCAAGGACCAGCTGCCGCAGGAAATGAACGGAAAGTTCGGGAACTGGGTATTCGGCTGCGACATCTGCCAGGATGTTTGCCCCTGGAACCGCTTCAGCAAGCCCCACCAGGAGCCCGCCTTTGCAGCGCATCCGCAGCTAAAGGAAATGAAAACGACTGACTGGCAGGAGATCACACAGGAGGTCTTCTCACAGCTGTTTAAGAAGTCAGCCGTCAAGCGTACCGGTTACAAAGGCTTGTTGCGTAATATCAACTTCGTGCAGCAGGCCGACAACGATCAGCCCTGAGTCCGGGAAAATACGCTGTTAAGAACGAACAGGTACATTTCGGAGAATTTTTCATAGCACCACATCTTCAGTTGTTTGATTTCTTCAGGAGCCAGCACATTGAATGCTTTTTTGAGTTCCTTTTCAAACAGCCTCTTGTCGAAGCTTACCTTCAACAGAATGGTCTTAACGTATTCCAACATTTTGGTAAGAGTAATGAGTTTTGCTATGATGTACGAAGGTACACCAAAAAAGTAAACCAACCATGACTAATTTGTAAAATAATAAGTCAACCCCTTGAATGTGAGTGTAAAAGTCTTGGCGATCTCAGCGTTCATTTCAAGGAAAACGCCTCTTGGCGGCAGTTATTACCCATCTTGCCAAAACCAAAACTTGCTATCCGGACCGGTAAATTGGGCTAAAACAATATTCGCGCTTCGGTATACAAGATAATTGCCTTTGGGAGTTTAGAATTTGTAAATTTGCTATTATACCATCTGATAGCCGGCAGGCTGCCTGCCGTTTGTACATTTTTATGCGCCTGATCTTTTTATTCCTATTGCTCTTCAGCGTCTTTGCCGTGCCAGCCCTGGCGCAGCAGGCCCGGATTGAGTTAGGTAAAAGCTCGGTGCCGATCAACATGTACTATACCGTCTCCATCAGGTTGCAAGACCAGGCACTAAAGGATTATTCTCCTTTTCCGGATATCGAAGGTTTTAAAAAAAGTACGAAATTCTCTTCCACCCAAACCGTCATAGCAGGAGGCAAAACCACCTCTGTGCTCACCATTACCCAAAACTATGCGGCGCTCAGCGAAGGAGATTTTGAGCTGAAGCCTTTTACGATGAAGGTGAACGGCAAAACGCTGCAATCAGCCGGTATGAAGATCAAGGTAGTGCCGATGACGGCTGTCAGTCCGCAGGGGCCCAGCCTGCCTAACCTGATCATACCCGAAGAAGCGGAGAAAGTGCAGGAACGCCCCCAGGAGTATGTAGACCAGAAGGACAACGCCTTCCTGACGCTGTACACCAACAAGAAGGAGGTATACGTAGGCGAAGGGCTGAACATTGTGCTCTACTTCTACCTGGCAGAAGAAGACCAGCGCCTGCTCGACTTCTATGATTTCGATAACCAGATAACGGCTATTCTGCGCCAGCTCAAGCAGCCCAGTGCCTGGGAAGAGGTATTTGAATTTGCAGAAGTGACGCCGGAACATGTTATGATCCAGGACAAGCCCTACCTGCGCTTCAGGCTGTACGAGGCCATGCTATACCCCCTCAACACAGAGCCCATGCATTTCCCGGCCATGTCCCTGAAAATGATCAAGTACAAAGTAGCCGTTGACCCCACGCTGACCGAAGACCGGCAGGAAGGGTATAAAACATTCTTTGCCAGAGAGCACAACATCCCGGTGAAAGAACTGCCGCCGCACCCGCTACGCGATGTAGTGCCGGTGGGGCAGTATACGCTGCGCGAAAATCTCTCGCACAAGAGTGTGCCGGTTAACAGGAGTTTCTCCTACCTCTTCCAGGTAGAAGGAGAAGGCAACCTGTCAGCGATCATGCCGCCGGAGCCGACTGCTACCGTGGGCCTGAACTTTTACCCACCCGACCTGCGCCAGGACATCACCAAGCGGGCCGGTATACTGGAAGGAGCCAAGAGCTTTTCCTACACGGCCCTGGGCAGAGTGCCAGGCAGCTACAACCTCGGCGATACTTTCCAGTGGATCTATTTCAACCCGGTCACAGCCACCTACGACACCCTGCGCTCCTCCATGACCGTGCAGGTGACGGGCCAGACCGATACCGACGCCTTGGTGTTGGCAACAGACCTCGGCCCTTTTTACAAGATCATCGAAAATGAAGACCATACACTGGTCAGCCTGCACCAGGCAGATGCTATAAAACGCTACACCAATATCATCCTGCTGGTGCTGCTGGCTGTTTCAGGATTTGTATTTTTAAAGTATAGGAAGAACTAATGAGCAATTCATACGGAAAGCTTTTCCGGATAACGACATTCGGCGAGTCACACGGTGCTGCCGTGGGGGTAATAGTAGACGGCTGCCCGGCCGGGCTGGAGATCACAGCAGAAGAAATTCAGACCGCCCTCGACAGGCGCCGTCCCGGACAATCCGATATCACCACTCCCCGCAAGGAAGAGGACAAAGTAACCATCGTGTCCGGTATTTTTGAAGACAAAACCACCGGCACTCCCATCGCCATGATGGTGAGCAACAAGGACCAGGCGAGCCACGACTACTCGCATATAGCCCAGGCTTTCCGTCCCTCGCACGCCGACTATACCTATACTGCCAAGTATGGTATCCGGGATCACCGGGGCGGCGGTCGCAGCTCGGCCCGCGAAACCGTGGCACGCGTAGCAGCAGGCGCACTGGCAGCCAAACTATTGCAGCACCATGGCATCACGGTGCAGGCTTATGTATCGCAGGTGGGCAGCATCAAGTTGCGCAAGCATTACTCCAAGCTGGACCTATCGCAGATCGACTCCAACAAGGTACGCTGCCCGGATGGTCCGATGGCCGCCCGTATGATCGGGCTGATCGAAGATGCCCGCAATACCCTGGATACCATTGGTGGTGTGGTAAGCTGTGTAATACAAGGCGTACCGGTTGGCCTGGGCGAACCGGTGTTTGACAAGCTGCATGCCGAGTTGGGCAAAGCCATGCTGAGCATCAATGCCGTGAAGGGCTTTGAGTATGGCAGCGGGTTTGAAGGCGTAAAAATGCGCGGCTCTGAGCACAACGATGAGTTCTATACCGATGCGCAGGGCAACATCCGGACCCGTACCAATCACTCGGGAGGTATACAGGGAGGCATTTCCAACGGACAGGACATTTACTTCAATGTCGCTTTCAAGCCGGTGGCTACCATTCTGCAGCCGCAGCAGACCATCAACGACGCCGGCGAGGAGATCACGCTGCAGGGCAAGGGCCGCCACGACCCCTGCGTGCTGCCCCGCGCCGTCCCGATTGTGGATGCCATGGCTGCCCTCGTACTGGCCGACTTCCTGCTTCGCCAGAAGGCAAACAAGCTCTAGCATTCGTGCGGCTATACCTGTGCGCTATACCTGACAGGCAGCACAAGTATAGCGCACAGGTATAGCCTCAAACTAACAGGCCCCTAAACAGAAGAGCCGCTCCCGTGTATCCGGAGCGGCTCTTCTGTTTTTTAAGGTATAGGGTTCAGGTATAGCTTGCCTAAAACAGTCGCAGGTGCACGACAAAGAACCAGACCAGTATCAGCACCGGTAGCAGGAACGGGATGGAATAGCGTATCACATACCCAAAGAAGGAAGGCATTTTGATGCCTGCGCTTTCGGCGATGGCCTTCACCATGAAGTTCGGCCCGTTGCCAATGTAGGTGAAGGCACCGAAAAGCACGGAGGCCAGAGAGACAGCCTCTAACTGGATAAGAGTCTCCCTTCCAAAAGCAGAAGTGCCCAACGCAAACTGTCGCACATGTTCCACATTGCCCTGCGACATGTCAAATTTGGCCATCGCCAGAGAGAGGAAGTTGGCATACGTTGGGGCATTGTCCAGGAACGCCGAAAGAGAGCCTGTGGTCCAGTACAGGAAATTCGGCGTGATGTATTGCGCATAGGCAGGGGCTGAGGCGATCTGGGCAGATATCTGCAGCGCCGGCATCATGGTGAAGAAGATACCAAAGAACAGGAACACCACTTCCAGGATCGGGTGGAAGGAGAACTGGTTGCCGGCCAGGGCCGTCTTGCTGGAGTAGCGGTAGCACATGAAGGCTGCCGACAACTGGATGATCTCCCGCAGGAACGAAATCTTGGTGCCGTCATAGTAGATGTGCGGCAGGCCTTCGATCACATTCGGGTCCAGGAACACGGCGCCGATGATGATGGCCAGCCAGAACAGGTTGCGCCTGCCGGAAAAGTGAAACTCTGTCTTCTCGTTGATTTTGGCTACTACTTCGGGACGGGGCGTATAGCCCGTTATCTTGTTGCGCCGGTCCACCAGGAAGAACATCAGGCAAAGCAGGGCAATGGACAGGAACCAGGGGGAAATCAGGTGCTGCAGCGTCCAGAAGAACGGCACGCCCTTGATAAAACCGATGAACAGGGGCGGGTCACCGAGCGGCGTCAGCAGGCCACCCGCGTTACTTACAATGAAGATAAAGAAAACAATCTGGTAGGGCTTGATACGGTGTATGTTCAGCCGGATGAACGGGCGGATCAGCAGGAGCGAGGCGCCTGTGGTACCAATGAAGTTAGCCAGTATAGCGCCTACTGCCACCAACGCCACGTTCATGGCCGGTGTGGCATTGGCGTTGACGTTGAGGTATATGCCGCCTGCGGCTATGTAAAGGGAACTGAGCAGCACAGCAAACGTGAAGTATTCCGCCAGGGTGTGCACCGGCATATGGACATCACCCAGCACAAACAGGTAGTAGGCCAGAACGGTCAGACCCAACACTACGGCAACGGTTTTATAGTTATGCTCCCAGAAATGCCCGAAGAAGATGGGGCCGGCAGCGATCATACCTATCAGGAGGAGGAAGGGTATGATCAGGAACATGGGTAAGGCTTGCTGGGCCTGGGCTAGCAGAATAAAATTGTTGAGCATGAGCGTAGTTTAGTACAGTATGTAAGGTATAGGTGTCGGTTTTTGCGAGCAGCGCAAAGATACTATTTCTGGCTAAAATTGCTAGAACGAGCAGCCCCAGAATGGGGTATGGATGCAGGTACACGGAGCAGCAGCAGCCGATGCCGTGCAACTGTCATTATTATTAACTAATTTTGGAAACTTTAAGGCAAAAGCTTAAGTTTTAACTTAAACAGCAATATCCATGTTAGAAAATAAAGAAAAAACGGTTTCAGTTTATGCTGAAGCTAACCCGAACCCCGAGTCCATGAAGTTTGTAATGAACATCTCTCTGCTGCCTGATGGCCAGAGCGTTGACTATGCAAACCTCGAAAGTGCGGTGGAATCTCCATTGGCACAGGAGCTTTTTAATTTTGATTATGTATCACGCGTGTTCATTGCCAGCAACTTTGTGACTGTGACCAAGAGTGCCGGTATTGAATGGGTGAAACTGATCCCTGAATTGCGTACGTTCCTGAAGTCGTATGTAGAGGCAGGCGGCCCTATCTTCAACCAGGGCTTTGAGGTGAGCAAGCCGGCTACTGGCGGCGAGGCACATGGCGAAGCATCGGAAGGGGACGCGGCTATTTCCAAGAAAGTGATCGATCTGCTTGAAAACTATGTGCGTCCGGCAGTAGAGCAGGATGGCGGCAACATCAGTTTCAAGTCTTACAAAGACGGCGTCGTGACCGTACACCTGCAGGGTTCGTGCAGCGGTTGCCCTTCTGCTACCGTTACCTTGAAAGCTGGTATCGAAAACCTGCTCAAGCGTATGGTACCGGAAGTAACAGAGGTAGTAGCCGATGGGGTAACCGTTTAAGGTATACCTGAAAAAGCGATATAAAAAAAGCCAGCCTGTTAAGGGCTGGCTTTTTTGTTGTTATGTAGTAAGAGAACTCCCGGAGCCGGTTAGCCAGCTCCGGGAGTTTCTATTTAGGCTTTGTGCGTCTGGGCAACAGGCTTGGCTGGAGCAGGAGTAGGCTCCGGCTTCTTCTTCATGGTATCTACCACGATCGGTGCAGCGATGAACAGCGACGAGTATACACCAAACAGGATACCGATCATCATGGCAAGTGAGAAACCACGCAGGATCTCGCCACCGAAGATGAACAGCACCAGCACCACCATAAACACCGTAAACGAAGTGATAATGGTACGGCTGAAAGTGTTGATCAGTGCCGGGTTGATGATTTCGCGCACATGCAGGCGTGGGTTATCGTTCATGTACTCCCGCACACGGTCAAAGATTACCACGGTATCGTTGATGGAGAAACCTACAATGGTCAGTACAGCTGCAATGAAGATCTGGTCCATCTCATACGAGATGCCAAACAAGTCGAGTATAGCAAAGATGGCAATGATCATGAGCGCGTCATGAAGCAAGGCTACCACGCCTCCCAAACTGAACTGCCAGTTGCTGAAACGGAACATCACATAGATGAAGATACCCGCCAGTGCCAGCACCAGGGAGATCAGGGCCGTCTTCTGGATATCGTCTGCCATGGTGGCACCTACCTTCGAAGAGCTCAGGATTTCAGGATTGAGGTTTTTGTACTCGTCCAGGCCCTGCAGGAGAGCCGTTTTAACCTGATCATCTGCTGTCGTGCTCTCGTCATCGGCCAGGTAGCTGGTGATCACTTTCAGGCGGTTAGAGGCTCCGAAGGTTTTCACTTCCGTACCTTCCTCCTCAAAATTGTCGAGCAAAGCGCCACGTACGTCAGAGGCCGGAACGGCGTCGTCAAACTGCACGATGTACGAACGGCCTCCTTTGAAGTCAATGCCCAGGTTCGGGCCTTTGATAGCCATCGCGATCAGACCGAAAGCGATAATAGACAATGAGAAGGCATAGGAAGCCTTCTTCCACTTCATCACATCAAATTTCACGTTCGCAAACATCTTGTCCGTGAAAGAGCTTGAGAAGGAAAGCTTGCCTGCTCTGTTAAAGTTTCGCTCGATCAACAATCTGGAAATGTAAACAGACGTGAAGAACGATGTTACGATACCAAGCATCATCGTGATAGCAAACCCTTTCACCGGGCCTGATCCGAAGTAGTAGAGGATGAAACCGGCCAGGAACGTGGTAGCGTTCGCATCGAGGATCGTTGTAAAGGCTTTTTCATACCCCTTGTTGATTACATCGCGCAGGCTCAGGCCTTTGGCAGCCTCTTCGCGCATACGTTCGAAGATCAGTACGTTTGCATCCACGGCCATACCCAAGGTAAGCACGATACCGGCGATACCAGGAAGCGTAAGGGCCGCGTTGAACTGAGCCAGAATGCCCAGGATGAAGAAAACGTTGAAAACGAGGGCCAGGTTAGCGATGAAACCGCCTGTTCTGTAGTAGGCGATCATGAAGATCACCACCACCAGCAGGCCGGCCAGCGTTGACAGCAGGCCCTGGCTGATGGCTTCCTGTCCCAGTGAAGGACCTACGATGGCTTCTTCCACGATACGGGTAGGAGCTGGCATCTTACCGGCTTTCAGGATGTTGGCAAGGTCTTTTGCTTCTTCAATCTCGAAATTGCCTGAGATGGAAGAGTTACCGCCTGTAATCTCACCCTGCACCACCGGGGCAGAATACACATAGTTGTCGAGTACGATGGCTACCTGACGGCCAACGTTGTCGCCTGTTAGTTTTGCCCAACGCTTGGCGCCGGCTGGCGTCATGGTCATGTTGATTTCAGGGCGACCGTTCTGGTCGAAATCCTGGCGGGCGTCGTTCACGGCCTCACCGGTCATCGGCGCTTTGCCGTCACGGCCTTTCTTGATAGCATAGAACTCCACGAACTCCTGGCGGTTTTCACCTACCAGCGGCTTCACGCCCCACAGGAACTTCATGTTTGGAGGGAAGATGGCACGAACATCCGGTCTTGCGAAGATATCGTTGATGCGGGCCGTGTCACGTGTGCTGGCACCGATACCACCAGGCATCTGCGTGAACAGGCGGGACAGCACGCTGCTCTGGTTCATGGCCAGGGAGTCAAGTCCTGCGGCAGAGTCAGCCTTCGGCTTGTCGGCAGAAGCAACAGCACCGGAGTCCGGAGTAGCGGCAGCCTGTGCCAGTACATCGTCGGAAGCGGCATCCTGTACAGTAGTTTGCGAAGCGGTATCTGCTGGGGCTTTCTTCGAAGCAGTGGTGCCCAGGTTCAGGTTACCTGCTTTCTCCTGCTGGGAGAGGTGGGCGTCCAGCTGACCGAAATAAGGAGAGAACTCCTCCGGGGTCCATACTTCCCAGAATTCCAGGTTCGCCATACCTTGCAGCAACTTGCGCACACGGTCCGGGTTGTCTATACCTGGAAGCTCAATCTGGATACGGCCGCTGCCTTTCAGGCGCTGGATGTTTGGCTGGTTCACGCCAAACTTGTCGATACGTGTGCGCAGGATGTTGAAAGAGCGCTCAATGGCGTCCTCTACTTCCTGGTCGATCACTTTGATTACATCGGCATTGCTGGACTCGTAGCTGATCTTGCCACGGTTGGCCGTGTTGGAGAAGATGCGGCTCAGGCGTCCGTTTGGATCCACTTCACGGTAAGCTTCCGCAAACAGGGTGGTGAACTTCTCCTGGCTGTTTTTCTGAAGCTCCTGTGCACGGGCAAGTGCCTTCAGGAAGTTAGGGTCTTTGCTGTTGCCAGACAGGGATTTAATGATTTCAACCGGAGATACCTCCAGCACCACGTGCATACCGCCGCGTAAGTCAAGGCCCAGGCCCAGTTCATTCTCTTTTACCTCCTGATAGGTATACTCAGCACCCAGGAAGTTGTAAACCGGCTCTTTCCAGACAGAGTCCAGGTAACTTTGCTTTTTGGCGAGGTCTACGTTGCCCTGTGCATCTGTGCCATAGGCCTCGGCATCTTTCTGCACAGTGCCGGCAACGTACGAAAACGACAGGTAGTACAGGCAGAGCGCCGATACTATCACGGTCATAATAATGATGAAATTTTTATTCCGCATGGGTTGGTTAATAAGAATGTATAGTTGATAAAGTTGATTCTGAAATAAGTATAGCCGGTAGTGCCCTTGTATCAGGATAACTACAAAAAGCTAGGAAGTTGTTCCGCGGCAGGCATGATGGAACACGCACAACGCAAAAAATCCGTGAAAGAACGGATAGGAGAATGGAGCGCCTAGGGGGCGTTGGGTTGAATAGAAACAGGGAAGAAGCGGGCCACAAAGCCGGCTCCCGGTGCTCTGGCCGCATAGGCCGTCAGGGCTTCATCGCTGGGAAAAGCAAAGGCCGGGATCGGCGCAGGCTCCAGTGCGTCCTGCTCCAGGTTGAGCACTACAAAGGAGGTGGTGCCTTCAAGCGATACTTTCTGCTTGATAACGGTCTTCGATTCCTGCGGCGCTGTGGCCAGCTGGGAAGCGCTCTTTACAGGTGTGCCCGTCGCCGTATAGGTATACGCCACCACTTCCTGGCCATGGAGCATGAGTGCCCAAAGCAGGGTTACGGTCATCAGAAGATGCCGGAAATGGTCGTGTATGTGGTTGGCGCGTGGCATAATAGAAAGCAAATGTAACGGCTTTCTCCGAAAAATAAAACCTGTTAGCGGTTTATATCAATAAAACGCTTGATGTCGTGTTTCTTTCCGATAAGGATCAGAATATCAGAAGGGTAGATGATCGTATCCGCCTTCGGTACCCCGATGATGTGCTCTACTTGGGTCGGCTTGCCGTCCTGTATCTCCTCAAAGAAGCGCTTGATGGTGATCATGTTGAGGTTATACTTCTCGCGGAGCGATATCTTGGCCAGGCTCTTGTTGGCAATGCCACGGGGCGTGTTGATCTCCACGATCTCGTAGTTGTCGGGCAGGGGCAGGAAGGTGCGGATACTTGGTTGCAGCAGGCGCTCGGCCACTGTTTTACCAACTTCCCCCTCCGGCGACAGAATTTCCTGCACCCCCATCTTCTCCAGAATGCGGCGCTGCTGCTTGTTGGCGGCACGTGTAATGATCCGCTTGATGTTGAGCTCCTGCAGGTTGGCCGTCGTGATGAGCAGGGCCTCGAAGTCTTCGCCGATGGACACGATGGCCGCGTCCATGTCCTGCACGTTCTGTGCCTCAAGAGCCCGGATATCGGTTGCATCGAGGGCTACGGCGTAGGCCACGTCGTCTTTTATGTCCTCCACATGGTCCTCGTTGTTGTCGATGGCGAGCACCTCTGCGCCGCGTTCAGCCAGTGTTCGGGCGATGGAGTTGCCGAATCGACCCAGGCCAATGACTGCGAACTTATTCCTCATGACTTTATTTTGGAGTTTAAAAAGGTGGTCAGCACTTCCAGCCCGCGTTCAAAGTTGTTGTTGTTGGGGATGATGATGTCTGCGTCGTTTTTGTAAGGCTTGATGTATTTCTCGTAAGTGGGCGCTACGTGATGGGTATAGCGGTAGAGCACATCGTCCAGGTCGTAGCCACGCTCTACCTTGTCGCGTACGATGCGGCGCTGCAATTTAATGTACTCCTTGGCGTCGATGTATACCTTCAGGTCCAGCAGTTTGGCGATCTCTTCAAAGTAGAAAACGAAAATGCCCTCTACTACTACGATCGGGGCAGGTTTGAACGCCAGTTGCTTGGGTACTACATTCGGATTGTTGAAGGTATACTCGGTGCGGTAGACGGTCTCACCCTTGCTCAGTCGGAGGACATCCTGCGCATAGGCCTCATCGTCGATACAGGAAGGGAGGTCAAAGTTGACAACGCCGTTTTGGTCGCGGGACTGGTGCTCCCGGTCTTTGTAATAGTTATCCTGAGAGATCAGGCAAATGTCTTCCGGGGCAAACGAGGTGAGTAGTTTGTTCAAAAAAGTAGTTTTTCCTGAAGCACTACCTCCTGTTATTCCGACGATAAATGGCTTTTGCATAGGAAGCTATGGTTTCAGGCTACAAAATTAGTCTTTTACGGCGTATGTGGCTACAGCCTGCGTCAAATAATTTTACCCCGAAAACGTTAGTGCGTCTTTAAAAATTCCACGAGTTTCCGGATGGCCTCCCCGCGGTGGCTGATCGCATTTTTCTCCTCCGGGCTCATCTGGGCAAAGGTCCGGTCATAGCCTTCGGGTACAAATACCGGATCGTAGCCAAAGCCTTTGTCGCCCTGCCATTCGGTGGTGATGCGGCCGTTCACGATGCCTTCGAACTGGTGTTCCTGCCCGTCCAGGTAGAGCGTGATGGAGGTCCGGAAGCGGGCTCTGCGGTTTTCGTCGCCTTGCATGTTCCGGAGCAGATGGCGGATGTTGTCGCTGTCGCTGCGTTGCGGGCCGGCGTAGCGGGCCGAGTACACGCCCGGGCCACCGCACAGGGTATCGACTTCAAGGCCGGTATCGTCGGCAAAGCAATTGACCTGATACTTCTCCCAGACGTACTGTGCCTTCTGGCGGGAGTTGCCTTCCAGGGTGTGCTGGTCCTCAGCCAGCTCCTCATGGCAGCCGATGTCTTCCAGGCTCAGGAGTTTATACTGGCCTTCGAGCATGCGGCTGACCTCGGCTACTTTGTTTTTATTATTGGTGGCAAAGCAAAGTTCTCTCATGCTCATTCTTAATGGATGTAAGCGGCTACTTCATTCTCTTCCAGCACCACATCGATGTGCTCGCGCAGGGTGGTGGCCAGCGAGTAGCCGGTATAGGTGGAGGTGACCGGAAACAGGGTATGGTGGCGGTTGACCAGCGTGGCGATCTCTATTTTCTTGGGATTGTGCTGCAGGAGCGCGTTAAGGGTATAGGCCAGTGTTTTGCCGGTATTGAGTACATCATCCACGATGATCACCACGGCATTTTCGAGCGCTGTGGTCTCGGGGGTAATGGAAACAGGCACCTGCAGCGGCGCGGTTTTGTCCAGTGATACCTGGAGCAGCGTGACCTGGAGGGGAGAAATCTTTTCCAGTTCCCGGGCCAGCAAGCCGGCCAGGGTATAGCCGTTGCGGTGAATGCCGGCCAGTACCAGCTGCTGCGCCTCAAAATTCTGCTCGTATACCTCGTAGGCCATCCGGATGACCTTTTGCTGTATCTGCTCTTGGTTGAGTATGAGGTTGTGCTGTGGATGTGTCATGTCGCTCGGTATAGGGTATGCGTTCAGGTATGGAATGTGACGGAGGCAAATTTAACTAATAATTGCTAGTGAGCGCAGTATCTGGTAAAGGAGTAAAATAATTTGGTTAGTAGCATTTTAAATTCAAAAATACTTGCTAAATTTGCAATCCGATTCAGAAATTAAGGTTAATTAACGTTTATAATAATGAAAAAAGGCATTCACCCAG
>NZ_JSYF01000095.1:0-7804 GCF_054824225.1 Pontibacter sp. HJ8 | reverse complement strand
GGGACTGGCCTTTATGCCGAACTCCCGCGCCTACAGCAACTGATAGCGAAGCAGAAATAATAAAGCTTCAGGTATAGGATAGGGTTTGGCCCTGTTAACGCAGGTATAGCCTGGCCTCGCTTGCTTCAAGTCAATCAATATGTGCGTGTTTTTGCGGGTAATTTGAAAAAACATGCTGATTATGGTGAACTTTAGCGATAAGTTTTCTATTTTTATCTCAAATAAAGGGACAGTGTTCATTTTGCTCATGCGCTTTTGTGCGGTTTTCTGCGCTAGTTTACTAAACTTAAGCTGCATGAGCAGAGTGAATACTAATTTTATTGCCATCTGCACGAATCAAACCCTCTTCTCTTAACAAAATTCACAAATGGATATACGGAGGTATACAGCCTTGATCGCGATGCTGCTGGTATGCAGCATAGGTCAGAGCCAGTCTTTTAAATTTGCCTTTGTAACCGACACCCATATCGGCAACCCAACCGCCCGGGAAGATGTGCAGCGTACCATCGCGGATATCAACGCCGATGCTTCCCTTAGTTTTGTCGTCATCACAGGAGACATTACCGAGTTTGGCTCCAATGAAGAACTGAAGGAAGCAAAGCAACTGTTTGACGGCCTGAACAAACCCTGGTACATCATACCCGGAAACCATGACTCCAACTGGTCAGAAAGCGGCAGCAACAGTTTCCGGACCGTGTTCGGAGCCGAGACGTTTACCTTTACCCACAATGGCTACCTGTTTGCCGGCACCAGTTCAGGACCCAACATGCGGATGGGACCGGGGCAGATTCCCCGTGAAAATGTCGTATGGCTCGACTCCGTGTTGACCCACCTGCCCAATCCCGATATGCCGGTTGTGTACCTCAATCACTACCCCCAGGATTCTTCCCTGAACAACTGGTACGACGTGATAGACATGCTGAAGACAAAGAACACGCAGCTCATCCTGCACGGGCACGGGCACGGCAACCGGGAATTCCGGTATGACGGCATTCCCAGTGTGATGGGCCGCTCTAACCTCCGCGCCAAGGATACGATCGGTGGGTATAACATCGTCACCTTTGCCAACGACACCGCTCACTTTGCAACCCGCAAACCAGGTATGGAAACGCTGCCAACCTGGAAGAAAATCCCTTTGGTAAAGCACGACTTCGCCAGCGATCCCGTTACCTACCACCGTCCTTCTTTTGCTGTCAATCAGGTATACCCGGACGTGAAACTGGTATGGGAATACCAGGACAACAGCGATGTGGGCGCAGGAACGGCTACCTATAAAAACCTGGTCATCGCGACCAATACCACCGGGCTGATCTATGCCCTGGATCAGAAAACGGGCAAGCAAAAATGGGCCTACCGCACCAACGGGAAGATATATTCAACCCCGGCTGTTGCCAAGGGCTTTGTCGTGGTGGGCTCCTCTGACAACAACATCTACTGTTTGGAAGCTTCCAGCGGCAAGCTGATCTGGAAATTTACGGCCGGCAAACCCGTGCTCGGTTCGCCCCTTATCGAAAAGGGAGTGGTGTATATCGGTGCATCGGACGGGCATTTCCGGGCACTGAACCTGAAGAACGGCAAACTGCGCTGGGACTTTGATCAGGTAAGCAGTTTTGTAGTGACCAAGCCGCTGCTCTACCAGGGCAAGGTATACTTCGGAAGCTGGGGCAATGACTTCTATGCCCTGGATGCTGCCACCGGCGCGCTTGCCTGGAAGTGGAACAATGGTTCCACCAACCGCATGTACTCTCCGGCCTCCTGTTACCCGGTCGCAGCCAACGGGCGTATATTTATAGTTGCCCCTGACCGCTACATGACCTCCCTGGATGCCGCCAACGGACAAGTCGTATGGCGCGAGCAAATGAAAGAAGGACGCGTGCGCGAATCGATGGGCTTGTCAGCAGATGGTGCGCTGGTATATGTAAAAACAATGGACGGGCAGCTGTTTGGAGTTTCCACAACGGCCGGAACGCTGCAGGTAGACTGGAAATCGGCACTTGCCTTGCCGTACGAGCTGGCTCCTTCGGCAATCGTTGAAAAAAATGGAGTCGTATACGTACCCACCCATTCCGGCTTGGCCTGCGCTGTAGACCGCCAGAGTGGCCAGGTGCTCTGGAAATACAAGAGTTCGAATAGCCTCATGAACCCTATCATGCCGATGGGCAAAAACAGGGTGATCGTGAGCACGATGGATGGAAAGATTGCCTGCCTGGAATATGCACCTGCCAAAAAATAAAGGTGCTGTAGCGTAGGGAGTCGCTTTAGAAGGATTTATTTAATACACACAATGGAGATTACAACCGAGAAAGACTCGAACTACAAGGATCTGGACAAGATGTCCGTGAAGGAGATCCTGGAAAACATCAACAAAGAAGACAAAAGCGTACCACTTGCCGTTGAAAAAGCGCTTCCGCAAATAGAGAAGCTGGTGCAGGTCGTAGTAGATAGAATGAAACAGGGGGGCCGGTTGTTTTACATCGGGGCAGGTACGAGTGGCCGGCTTGGTGTAGTGGACGCATCCGAGTGCCCGCCGACTTTCGGCGTACCGTTTGACATGGTGGTCGGCATCATAGCCGGAGGCGATACCGCTATCCGCAAGGCAGTGGAGTTTGCCGAGGACGATGCCGAGCAGGCCTGGAAAGACCTGCAGGCTTTCGAAGTGGATGAGCACGACGTAGTGGTAGGCCTGGCTGCATCGGGCACGACCCCATACGTGATCGGTGGTCTGAAAAAAGCCAATGAAAACGGACTGGCAACCGGCTGCATTGTGTGTAACACAGGAAGCCCGGTGGCGGCGGAGGCACAGTTCCCGGTAGAGGTGGTGCCAGGTCCTGAATTCGTAACAGGAAGTACCCGCATGAAAGCCGGCACAGCACAGAAGCTGGCCCTGAATATGCTCAGCACCACCGTGATGATCCAGATGGGAAGGGTGAAAGGCAACAAGATGGTGGACATGCAGCTGACCAACCACAAACTCTACAACCGCGGCGTACGAATGGTGATGACCGAGACAGGCACAGATGAAAAAACGGCCGCCGCCCTGCTGGAAAAGCATGGCAGCGTACGCAAGGCAGTAGCCAGTGTCTCTGTTTCTTAGCAGGCAGTCCGTGGCTGCCTTGTCATAATTTCGGCAAATCTGTGTAACTTACCAGCACGCGCGGTTCTGACTGACAGGCTGCCGTGCTCTTGCATTTCCTGAACTGCTTTGATTAACTAATTTTTTTATGTCGCCAATTATCCTTTTATCATTTCTGATCGGCTATTTTGTCGTACTGATAGGGGTTTCCTACTTTACCTCAAGAGGCTCCTCAGATAACTCCAGCTTCTTTATCGCCAACCGAAATTCGAAATGGTACTTCGTTGCCTTCGGGATGATCGGTACTGCCTTGTCCGGTGTTACCTTTATCTCGGTGCCCGGGGCGGTTGTCAACAGCAGTTTCGGGTATTTTCAGTTTGTGCTGGGCAATACGGTCGGGTTCATCCTCATCGCGTTTATCCTCTTGCCGCTGTACTACCGCATGAACCTGATCTCCATCTATACCTACCTGGAACAACGGTTCGGCTACTGGAGCTACAAGACCGGGGCCATGATCTTCCTGGTATCCCGCACCATCGGTTCCGCCTTCAGGCTATACCTGGTGGCCATCGTGTTGCAGCGGTTTATCTTTGATGCCTGGGGAGTACCTTTCTTTGCCACCGTTTCTATCTGTCTTATACTCATTTGGTTATACACCCACAAAGGAGGTCTGAAAACCATCGTGATCACAGATACGCTACAGACGGCGTTCATCGTGGGCTCGGTTATACTCTCGATCGTGTTCATTGCCAACAGCCTGGACCTGAACCTGGTGCAGACATTTGAGGCGGTAAAGGACAGCTCTTACTCTCAGATCTTCTTCTGGGAAGATTTTATGGGCAACAAGAGCCACTTCCTGAAACACTTCCTGGGTGGTATATTCGTGACCATCGCGATGACCGGCCTGGACCAGGACCTGATGCAGAAGAACCTGAGCTGTAAAAACATCGGTGAGGCGCAGAAGAACATGCTCTCCTTTACAGCTGTTTTCGTTTCCATCAACATCTTTTTCCTGAGCATGGGCGCTTTGCTCTACATGTATGCCGAAGCCAATGGCATAGACGTCGCATCGCTGGCCACTCCGGACCACCTGTTCCCGGAGATCGCCCTGAATCACATGGCCTTGTTGCCGGCTGTGATCTTTATGCTGGGATTGACAGCGGCTACTTTTGCTACCACTGACTCTGCCTTAACAGCCCTGACGACCTCCTTCTGCGTAGACTTCCTGAACTTCACCAAGAAGGAGAACCAGGAGGACGTGAAGCTGGTTCGTACCCGCCACCTGGTGCATGTAGGCTTTTCGGTTGTCATGCTTCTGGTGATACTGGTTTTCCGGATCATCAACGACGACTCTGTTGTAAATGCGATCTTTAAAGCGGCCGGCTATACCTACGGTCCGCTGCTGGGTCTGTTTGCGTTCGGTATGGCCAACAAGCGTGCTGTGAGCGACAAGCTGGTGCCGTACATCTGTGTTATTTCACCTGTCCTGACTTATCTGCTGGACGTAAACTCTGTTAGCTGGACAGGCTATGCCATGGGATTTGAACTGATCATCGTGAATGCGGCCATTACGTTCTTCCTACTTCTCTTGACCAGCAGACCGGGTAGTGGAGCCGAGCTGGAGGCGCTGGCTGAAGCGGAAAAGGTAAAACAACCAACGTATTAAGCATCTCCTTTATGAATATAGAACAGCTTTTGGAGGCCATTTTGCCAAAAGCGCGCATACGGGCACGGCTGATCGATGTCGTGTCTTACGCTTCTGACGCCGGGTTTTATTACTTAAGACCCAAAGCTGTTGTGCAGCCTGTGTCGGACGAAGAAGTAAAAAAGCTGTTTGCCTTTTCTCACCAGCATAAAATTCCGCTCACGTTCCGCACGGCCGGTACCAGCCTTTCGGGACAATCGATCTCAGATGGTATACTGGTGGACCTGAGCCAGTACTGGAACAAGGTGCAGGTCGAAATAGAGGGGGAGCAGGTACGGGTGCAGCCCGGTGTGATCGGGGCCATTGTGAATGCGCACCTGCGCCCGTTCAAACGCAAGATCGGACCCGACCCGGCCAGTATCAACTCGGCCATGGTGGGAGGCATACTCTCCAACAACGCCAGCGGCATGTGCTGCGGGGTAAGCAAGAACTCCTATCATACCACCCGCTACATCCGGTTTATGCTGCCCAACGGCCTGTCGTATTCCACGGAAGTAGGTATAGACTATTTGCGTTTCAGTGAGGAGTGCCCGGAGCTATACCGCACGCTGCAGCAACTGAAGAAACAAATCGTTAATAATCCGGAGCTGCATGCCACCATCCGGCAGAAATATAAAACCAAGAACACCGTTGGCTACTCAGTCAACGCCTTCATCGACTACGAACACCCGCTCGATATCCTGGCACACCTGCTGATCGGGGCTGAGGGTACACTTGGCTTTATTGCCGAAGCCGTCCTGCGTACGGTTCCTGATTATCCGGCCAAGTCCACCGCGCTGCTCTACTTCCCCGACATCTATGCTGCCTGCCAGGCCATTGTGCCGTTGACGGTAGCTGGTGCAGAAGCGGTAGAACTCATGGACCGGGCTTCCCTGCGCTCCATCGAGCACATGGCCGGCGTGCCTGCCGACATCAAAACCCTGCCGGATACGGCTGCTGCTTTGTTAGTAGAGTTTCAGGCCAATACCCCGGAGGAGGTGCAGGAAAAGATTTTGAAGTTCATTGCCCTTTCCCCGGAACTCTCCCTGCTCAACCAACCTGTGTTCACGACTGACCCGATCGAGCAGGCTTTCCTCTGGAAAGTACGGAAAGGGATGTTCCCGGCTGTAGGCGCTGTGCGGGCCAGTGGCACCTCGGTGATACTAGAAGACGTAGCCTTCCCGGTAGCAGAACTGGGCGATGCCATCCTGGATTTGCAGCAGCTTTTCCGGAAGCACGGCTATGCAAATGCCATTATTTTCGGCCATGCCAAGGACGGCAACATTCACTTCGTCGTGACGCAAGCCTTCGATACACCAGATGAGGTCCAGCGCTACAACAGCTTCCTGAAAGAGGTCGTGGCACTGGTGGTGAAGAAGTATAACGGCGCGCTGAAAGCAGAGCACGGCACCGGGCGTAACATGGCGCCATTCGTCGAAACAGAGTGGGGACCGGAACTCTACCAGGTGATGAAAACGCTCAAGCAGGTCGTTGATCCGGAAAACCTGCTCAATCCCGGCGTCATCATCAATCCGGATAAGAATGCACACATCCGTAACCTCAAAGAACTGCCCAAGGTGGAAGAGGAAGTGGACCGCTGCATGGAATGCGGCTTCTGCGAGCATAAATGCCCGAGCCGGAATATTACCCTGACGCCGCGCCAACGCATTGTGGTCAGAAGGGAATTGCTCAACCTGAAACGAAAAGGGGAGAAAAAGCAGCACGACGAGCTGCTGGACCAATACCAGTACGACGGGCTGGATACATGTGCCGTGGATGGCCTGTGTGCCACTGCCTGCCCGGTCGATATCAACACGGGTGATCTGGTGAAGCGTCTGCGCCGCGAAAGCCACAATGAGTTGGCCAATAACGTGGCGCTGCTGGTGGCCAAAAACTTTAGTCCTGTCACCTCCGCCGTGCACCTGGGCCTGAAAACAGGCGCCGGTATCAACAAAGTACTGGGAGCCAATACGCTGGTAAAGCTTACCAAAGGCGTAAAAGATATGGTGCCGGCGATGCCGTTGTGGTCAAACCTGCTGGCTCCGTCCCCGGGTTTTTCGAAGTATAAATTCTGGTCCGAGAAAGCGCAGCCGGATACAGCCGTCGTATACTTCCCGACCTGTATTTCCCGCACAATGGGTGGTGCCGAAGGAGGCAAAAAGAACCTCATTGACACTTTTATCAGTGTTTCGGAGAAAGTGGGGGTGAAGTTCTTGATCCCGCAGGACGCGCAGCGTACCTGTTGCGGGCAGATCTTTTCCTCCAAAGGGTATAGCAAAGCCTACGCGTATACGGCGAACGAAACGATACAGAAAGTATGGGAGTGGACAGACGGAGGCCGGTTGCCGCTGGTGCTGGACATCACCTCCTGTACGCATACCCTACAACAATGCCGCCCGGTGCTGACACCTGAAAACAGGCAGAAATTTGACGCCCTCCGCATCATCGACAGCATTGAGTACATCGCGGATTTTATACTTCCGCTGGCTACGGTTCTGAAGAAAAAAGAGCGGGTCGTGCTGCACCCGGTTTGTTCGCTGCAGAAAATGGGGCTGGAAGCCAAGTTTGTCGGTATAGCCAAACAACTGGCGCAGGAGGTAACCGTGCCGATGCACGCCGGCTGCTGCGGCATGGCTGGCGACAGGGGCTTTCTGGTGCCGGAACTGACGAAGTCTGCCACCGCACCGGAGGCCGGCGAAGTCAGACAGCGCGAATACGATGGCTATTACTCCTCCGCTAAAACCTGTGAAATGGCGATGACGGAAGCGGTCGGCCGGAATTATGAGTCGATTGTGTATATGCTGGATGAGTGTATCTAAAGCGCTTGGTGCGAGCGTCCCCGCTCGTGTCGGCTATAGTGGGGCTCTGGCCCAAAGGTATAGTTCCTTTCATGTCTATACCTTACTTAGTAGTTGTAGCAGATTGTTTTTATAACCTCCTGCTGGTGCGAGCTTGCAGCTCGTATCCTGCCGTGTAGTTGTGACTTTGCCCAATTTGCTACTAGTCTTGTTTCATAACTTCGCCTGGCCGGCGGGGCCTTACTTTTT
>NZ_JSYF01000650.1:0-643 GCF_054824225.1 Pontibacter sp. HJ8 | reverse complement strand
GCGGCACTGATTGCTATACCTTTTAGCTACCACTCTCCGGACAGCTATATTGATACCAATGTAAAAGGTACTTTAAATATTGTACAAGCAGCTAAAGATCTAGGGGTAGAGAGAGTATTAGTAACGTCTACCTCCGAGGTGTATGGTACAGCACAATACATTCCGATAGATGAGAAGCACCCACGTCAGCCACAATCTCCTTATTCAGCCTCAAAGATTGGTGCAGATTGTATTGCAGATTCTTTTTACAGGAGTTTTAACCTGCCGCTTACGATAGTGCGACCATTTAATACGTATGGTCCTCGCCAGTCAGCCAGAGCTGTTATTCCTACTATTATCACACAGTTGCTACAAGGTAAGACCGAGATCAAACTGGGAGATATAACACCTACACGCGATCTGCTTTTTGTAAAGGACACAGCCAATGGTTTTGTTGAAATCGCTAAGTCTGATAGCCTTATAGGAGAAGACTGTAACATTGCTACAGAGTCTGAAATAACTGTTGGAGATCTCGCACAGAGCCTGATCAACCAAATTAATCCGGACGCAAGAATTATTCAGGATGATGTTCGTTTAAGGCCTGAGAAGAGCGAGGTATTCCGTTTGTATGGTGCTAACAGTAAAATCAAGAGCCACACAAACT
>NZ_JSYF01000649.1:0-623 GCF_054824225.1 Pontibacter sp. HJ8 | reverse complement strand
CCCATCATGCCCATGAACTCTACTGGTATAATCGGGTAGAATCCTACCTCATCATCCAGGAAAAACAGGTTACTGGACAACCCTATCCGGAAGGCAGCTTTCACCATCGATTTCTGGTAAAAGATGCGGTCATAGTTCAGGGAATAAACATCCCCGTTTCCGCCTAATTCTGCATAGAATGCATTCGGAGCCCTGAATGTATCGCGAAAAGACTGAGCAGATGCCCAGAAGCCTGAGAGTATGAAAAAGCAAAACAAAGTGGCCCGGGCAAAAGCGCTGTATTTATACATAGAACAAGTCAGGAGCAAAGGTAGCAGAGGTATAACTTCTACAGCGCAAATTAGCAATAAAGTATGATATCCGGATAGGAATATGTTTTTCCTGGATAGGGTATGTAGGGGTTGCTTTTCCGTAAGCGTGTCTTTGTTCTAAGACTATACACTACTTTTCATGTTGAATTGTATGTGCTCAGGTCGGGAAATCTCTTCTGATTGGGCTAGAAAGCTGCTTGCTATGCAGTTTGATCAGTTGCTATATACCTATACCTCTACCGGATCCAACTGCCCCTTCGAAGGGGGGCTTTCTGTACGAGTAGGTATAGCGGGCAGGTATAGCAGACATAC
>NZ_JSYF01000648.1:0-1299 GCF_054824225.1 Pontibacter sp. HJ8 | reverse complement strand
ATACTTCGTACTCAGGGAGAAAAAGATTTTCTTGTAAGCGAGTACGAAACCGTCTATATGTTGAAAAGGGCGCTATCGCTATACCTGTCTTTCTGTTTATCTTTCAAGTACTTACAGGTATAGATTTAACTGGCGTAGAAGCTTATCCTAAACGGATCGTTTACAGTATACAGGTATATAAACAGCGATAGCTCTCACTACACTTGTGCCTGTTAACGCATACTCGTAGTGTAAGCTATCTTAACTGCTGCTGTGGCCTGCCTGAAACCAGGTGACCCAAGCAATATTTTACAATGAAAATCTACCTTTGTAAATATAGGATATAAATTTGTATTTTGTAAGTCCTATAGTAATAGGTACGAAGGTGTGTTTGGATTAGTTGTTGCATAATTCAGTATAACCTATGGGCTCCGTTGGCTTTAACTTCAAAGATCGAAGTGCCTGATAATTAATATGCTATCCTGTGAGGCAGGGTATTTGCTGTTTCCCTGTTTATGAAATCTGTAAACCGTACTAGAATGAAAATGAATAATTGGAATGTCCGTCTTGTTGTACTATTTTTAGTTGCTTTGCTTAGCTCCTGTAGTGCGACGCGCGAGCAGGAAGTGGAAGGCGATGTAAATGAATTGAGATCCTGGATGAATTCGCAGACGAACCAGTTGGCCGAACGCACGGAAGATGACTGGAATCAAACCAAAAAAGACTTTAAGAGACGGACAGATGAGCTGGACCAGAAGCAGGATAAGTTTTCTGACAAGTTGAAGGCCGATTACCAGCAGATCAAGGAAGACTTCCGGAAAAAAGAAGAAGAGCGAAGCAAAATGGCAGAGCGGGCTCCCGAATTGCAGCAGTGGGAACAGGACCTGCTGGGGCAATACGCGGACAAAAGTGCTGTAAACGCAGGAAACGTACGGCTGGCCTACAGAACTTTCATGGACAACGTAAGAGCCAAGAAGAGCGCCTGGGGAAACGAAGGTTGGGAGATGGCAAAACTGGTGTTCAAGGAGCTCAATGAGCGCCACGATGCGCTGAGCGAAGATGTTTCAACGGAAGATCAGGTAAGTATCAAGGCCCTCCAGATGGAATTCACGGCGCTGGAGACAGTAGATGATGTGGATAATAACTAAGGCGGGCACTTTCCTTCCGGAGCATTCCTGCCACTTAACCTAGGGCTGGTTATTTAACTATACCCAGTATGTAAGGTCAGTTCGGGATAGCTCCGTGTTGGATGCGGGCAGGGTTGCAGCTAATATATCGGCTGCTATGTAACAAAGCTTATCCCAATATAGGTATAGCTAG
>NZ_JSYF01000094.1:0-13053 GCF_054824225.1 Pontibacter sp. HJ8 | reverse complement strand
TTTAGTTGATTTAGTATCAGATACTTATATGTAATTATGACTGCGTGATCAAAACAATAGGCTTAAATATATGTTTTGGAATGTAACCTTTTACGGATTTTAACAATAGAGGTAAAAAGCGTTTGTCTGCTCTATAGCAAATGGAAGCGCCATACCAATCCTTATCAAGGTGATCTCACTCTGCCTGTTATGAAAACAAAGCCTCGCTGATGTGGTAAGGGTTTATCACAGTCAAAGTTAGGTTTGGCTTGGTAAATCATATTTATTGAAAATTTCGTTATATCCGTGTAATAGCCATTTCACCCTTTAATCCTGATCCGATGCATCAATTTCTACACAGGCATCTGTTCTTTAGCCTGCTTGCTGCGTTTTTGTTTCTGATTGGACCGGTTGCGGCACAAACACCTGCGCCCAACTGCCCGGCTGTCATTACGATCACCTCACCGGATCGTACGGTTTTGTGCCAGGGAGAAACAACTACATTGAGAGCAAGCACAGGAGTAGGATTGACCTATGAGTGGCTTCGGAACGGAACGGTGATCGCGGGCGCCACCGGAGAAACCCTGCAGGTGAGCACGGAAGGAAATTACCAGGTGCGGGTTTCGGGAAGCGCCTGCCAGTCCAATACCTCTGCCGAAACAGCCATCACCGTAAACGCGCCTCCCAATACACCCAACTTCATCGTAGACCCCACAACAGCCGCCTGCTCCGGCACGCCGCTGAAATTCTCTGTCAACGCGCCGCAGCAAGATGTGATCTATACCTGGGCGTTTGGAGATGGTAACACCGCCAGAGGAGCTGAAGTACAGTATACCTACAACCGGATCGGGACAGGTATAGAAACATTTGATGTGGAAGTGTTTGGCACCAGCACCCTAACAGGTTGTGAATCCCAGAAAGCGACCCGCCAGGTACAGGTAAGGCCACTGCCTGAATTCTCTTTCTCCGAAAAAAACAACTTCGTAACCTGTCTTCCGGATACCATTGCCGACGAAGATATCAGCGTAACAGCCGAGATTACCAACACCACCCAGGAGCCTTTTTTATCTGACATCCGGAGCTACTTTGTGGATTGGGGCGATGGCAGTGCGCCGGTGCAGTACCGGGCTTCCGACTTTCCGATCTCAAACCCAAACCCTTACACCAAAGTAGGAGACTTCGAAATCGTGATCAACGTAGTGGCTGGCAACGGCTGCTCCGAACCTTTCACACAGGTATACAGTGTCAGCAAAGAGCCCAAAGCCGGTTTCTCGCTGGCTAAGAAGCGGGCGGATGAAAGTCAGCAGCCGCCCTGTGTGCCCGTCATCGTAACACCGACTGACAGTGCGACCGGTGGTGGCCTGACCTACAAGTGGTCGGTGCAGCCGGATAAGGGCTATGTACTAGAATCAGGCTCCCTGACCGATTCCCTCCCCGTGTTCCGGTTCACAGAGTCAGGCGTGTATACCATTGAGCAGATCGTGACCAACGGCTGCGACAGCGATACCGCTTCGCAAGGGATTGTTGTAGGTTGGCCACAGGTGCAGGGGCCCCAGGGAGGAGTGTTCTGCGGTCCCACCACGATAAATCTGGGAGGCAGCGGCGCCGGTGGCGGTGGCATACCTGGAGGAGGAGGTGGCGGCATATTCATCGACAAAAACCTGGGAGAGGAAATTACAGTCACCATCTCGATCAATGGTCCGAAAGGGCCGACGACGCGCACCTTTAACACCGATAACTTTCCGTACTCGTATGATTTTGACAGGCCGGGCACGTATACCATTGCCGTCGAGGCCGTGAACGAGTGCGGGAGCTCCAACGCCATCTTCCAGGGGCAGCCGCAGCCGCCGATCCAGGTGATCATCATCCCGCCGCTTGCGCTGCCTACCATCCAGAACCCGGGCATTATCTGCGAAGGAGATACCGTGCGGCTCACGCCTACGGGGCCGGGGCCTACTTACGCCTGGTTTGACACAGACGATCCGGCTGCTTTGCCCCTGTTCGTCGGACCCTCGTTTACAACTCCTGTCCTCCCCGGAGGTATTACAAATTACTACGTAGCAGCCCAGGATTCAGCACAGGGCGTGCTGTGTACAGGCCCCCGCAAACAAGTGACGGTTCGGGTAAATCCGAGAGTGGCCAACAACGTGATCGAAGGCGAAACTACGCGCAGCGTCTGCAAAGGAGGCGTACTGGCCGAGCTGACAGGCACCCGGCCGTCGGGCGGCGACGAGACCACGTCGTATACCTATACCTGGGTGCGCAGTACGACCGGCCCTAACAGGGGCTATGCCGCAGCACCCGGCGTGAACAACAACCAGAACTATACCCCTACCGAGCCGATTGGCGCTACGACCTGGTTCCGGCGTGTGGTGCGCTCGGCCAACTGCTCCCCAGATTCCAGCAATGTGATCGAAGTGGTGGCCGTGGATCCGGTGCCGCCAAGTGCCAATACGGTAAGCCCTGCTTTGCAGGAAATATGTACAGGCGATACGCCGGCGCAGCTGGTCGGATCGCA
Source organism: Pontibacter sp. HJ8 (assembly GCF_054824225.1). NCBI lineage: Bacteria > Pseudomonadati > Bacteroidota > Cytophagia > Cytophagales > Hymenobacteraceae > Pontibacter > Pontibacter sp. HJ8. Next base: position 10,556 of record NZ_JSYF01000094.1, on the reverse strand, counting down.
GCCGACGGGCGGGGCAGGCGGGCCCTATACCTACCGTTGGGAGCTTAGTACCACCGGGCCGAACACCGGCTTTGTGCCTGCGCCTACGCCGAATGAAGGCGAGAACTATACCATTCTGACCACCCTCACAGGAGATACCTGGTTCCGGCGGGTCGTGACATCGGGCAGTTGTGATTCGCCTTCGGAGGCGGTTAAGGTTACTGTGTTCCCGGCCCTTGCCAACAACACCATCACGCCGGCGCAGCAGGATGTCTGTACCGGAACTGCGCCTGCAGCCCTTACCGGATCGGCCCCATCCGGCGGAAATGGTACTTATACCTATGCGTGGCTGGTGAGTCCTACGGGAGCAGCCGGAAGCTTTACGGCGGCGCCAGGTACCAACAACCAGCAAAGCTATACCCCGGGGGCTATTACCCAGACGACTTATTTCCAGCGGGTCGTAAGCTCCGGCCAGTGCAGCCCCAACACGAGCAAGCCAGTGGTGATCACTGTGCGGCCTAGCATTACGGGCAACAGTATAGCGGCTCCGCAGCAGGTATGCTCCGGCGTTCAGCCGGCGCCGCTGACGGGCAGTACGCCATCCGGCGGAAATGGGGCTATCACGTTCCGTTGGGAGAGTAGCATCAGCGGCCCAACGACTGGTTTCAACCCGGCACCGGGCAATAACTCCGGCGCCAGCTATACCCCGCCGGCACTTACGCGCGATACCTGGTTCCGGCGTGTGGCACTCTCGCAAGGCTGCGACAATGCATCCGATGCCGTGCTGATTTCTGTCAATCCGTTGCCGGTGGCGCCTACACTTACAGTGCGAGACGCTAAGGCGTGCCTGGGTGGTTCCGCTACCCTGACGGTAGCCGATACCCATAGCAATCGCATTGAGTGGTACGATGTCCCAACTGGAGGCACGCCGCTCTTTGTTGGCCGCACCTTTGTGACGCCGGAGCTGGACCGCAACACGACCTATTATGTGCAGGCCGTGAACAACAATAGTTGCGCCAGCGCTACCCGTACGGCTGCGACAGTTACCATCGTGACCCCTCAGGCCGAGGCCGGAGAGGATGTGACGATCATACAAGGAAAGACGGTGGAATTGCGTGCTTCCGGAGGTGCTACGTATGTATGGGAGCCGGCTGAAGGGTTGAGCAACGCGAATGTAAGCAACCCGGTCGCCAGCCCGGATGTAACAACTACATATACCGTTACCGTGACCACGGCGGAAGGCTGTACGGACACCGATGAAGTGACGGTGACCGTTATCCCGGCCATTTCTGTTCCGAATGCTTTCTCTCCGAATGGCGACGCCGTGAACGAGGTATGGGAAATAGGCAACATCGAGAATTATCCGGATGCGCGGGTGGAAATATTCAACCGCTGGGGCAGCCAGATATTCAGCTCTACCGGCTATGGCTCGCCCTGGGATGGCACTTATAAAGGAGAAGCGCTCCCTGTGGCGACCTACTACTACATCATTTATCTCAACAGCTCCGAAAAGCCAATTTCCGGGAATGTGACCATTATCCGATAATCTATTATGAAAAAGCTGCTCCTTCTTCTCATTGTTTTTGCAGGTGTTGCAGTGCAGGCTGTTGCGCAGCAGCGCCCCCAGTATAGCCAGTACATGGTTAATAACTTTCTGCTCAATCCGGCCCTCACAGGTATAGAAGACTACGCCGATATACGCGTAAGTAACCGGCAGCAGTGGGTGGGCCTGGAGGGAGCTCCGGTCACGTATTATGCAACTGCCCATGTGCCGCTTAACAAAGGGATGGCCAGCACTTCTTATGCCAAAGCCCTGGCGCACCACGGTGTAGGGGTTGTTTTTCATACCGACAAAACAGGCCCGCTGCGTCGCACCGGCCTCGCCGGTACCTACGCCTACCACCTGCCCCTGACACGTACCATAAACGCCTCGGCAGGTGTAGCTGCCGGGATTATACGCAATTCGGTCAATTCAGCTGATCTGCAGTTTACCAATCCCAGCGATCCGTTGGTAGGGGGCGGCAGCATCAACCAGAACGTGCTAGACCTGACGCTGGGCTTCTGGGTGTATTCCCGTAATTTCTCCCTTGGGATTTCGGGGGCGCAATTGCTGGAGAACACCGGCAGCTTCCGGGCCTCAGAGAACCACAGCGTTTCCCTGGACCTGCAGCGCCATTACTTTCTGACAGGAAGTTACCGCTTCAGCCCGGTAGACAAGATAGATTTTATTCCTTCTTTTATGCTGAAGCTCGCTGACCCCAGCCCCCTGGCAATCGACCTCAACCTGCGCGCCCTGTACGATGAGCGGTTCTGGGTAGGTGCCTCGTACCGGCATAAGGATGCTGTGGTAGGTATGGTAGGCGTATACGTCAGCCCCTTGCTGGATATCTCTTATTCCTATGATGCCACCACGTCCAACCTGAACCGTGTCAGCGCAGGTACGCACGAGGTGGTCATCGGCTTCAAGCTGCTCAACGATCGCCGTATTATTTGCCCGCAGTGGGTTTGGTAGTAAAATCCAGTCTTATTATTGTTGCTTTCTGAAGGGGTGGCTTCTCCTGCAGCTCCTTTTGTGTAGTCACTACGCAACCAAAAAAGTTTTATATCCAACCGGCAAAGAGTATGCAAAATTGTACCTAATATTGTATACTTTAAAAAGCTACCAGTATAGGTTACATGCGTTTTTAGTCTGTCTGGCTATAAAATACTGTTCTCTTGTCTTTTTTTTACATCCTCCTCTTCTCTGGTATAGGACTGGGTTCTAAATAAGTTTAAACTTTTAGTTAAAATTTGTTTTATACCGTTATTTCTTAAATTTTAGAAGGAAATATAGCCCGAAGTATATGTAATATACTTTAGAAGCTTTTTTATGTACTTTTTAAAGTATATACTTGCGCCCGAATTGGGTAGATAGAAAAGTGTAAAACGGGAGGGTGGAGTAGACGCCAGCCTGTTGTGCATTTATTGTACTAATATAAACGCCAGGTTCTATAACAAACTTATACTGAAAATTTCATGACAAGCTTCTTAAGAAAAGCCATGCTCCTGGTAGCAGGCTTTTGGCTGGTAACGTTTGCCGTCTTGGGACAGCAGGCTCCCGCGCTTGGTACATTCTACGACTTCAACGTAGTAGGTTACCAAAAGGTTGTTAGCACCAATAATACAATTGTTCGTGCCAAACTTGCTTCTGTGCTCACCGATGCAGAAGGTTTTCCTCCGGGAGTTGTGCGGCAAGGAATAGAGAACCGAACGCCCGCAGCTATCCAAGCACACAAGGATGCCGCTTCAGCCTATTCGGCTGCTCTGAATGCTCCTAATAAATCCCCGATTGATAACGCCCGCTGGGGTAGCGGCCCTTTCACCCCCGGAGTGTATGAATTCAACGGAGATGCGACCATCAACGCCAACGTCAAATTAAACGCGCAAGGCAATTCCAATGCTGTTTTTATCTTTATAATAAGAGGCAATCTTTCGATTACATCAGGCTCAAATGTGGAGCTGGATGTAATTACAAAGACAGCGAACGTATTCTGGATCGTGGAAAAGGATCTGGTAGCAGGGAATGGATCTTTACTGAGCGGAAACTATCTTGTTAAGCAAAACATCACCTTAGGTGATGGCGCAGGTGTCAGGGGCCGCGTGGCAGCTCTTGAGGGAGAAGTGGGCCTGAATCAGAACTCTTTTACCTTGCCTACGGATCTTGAAATTACGATCTCAAAGTCGCCCGGGAGTATGGGGGAAGATTACTATGTGATGGGCGAAACCATCACCTATACCATCAACGCCATCAACAATGGTCCTATCGATGATGGCGAAGTATTGGTGAAACTCAGCTTTACAGGTATTGATTATACTTTCAACCCGGATGGCCAGGTTGAGTTTGTTAACAATGAGTGGCAATGGAAAGTTGGCAGTCTGCTAAAAGGAGCAACCAAAACACTCACCATTACGGCCAAAATACCAGCCACCAACAATGGTTTGATAAGCGGCAGCATAGCGGGTGTAACCGTTGATGAAATCCAGCAGAACAATAGTAAGACGCTGTCCTTTTGTGCTGTTTTGCCAAAACCAGGTGATATTACAGGCCCTGCAGAACTATGTGTGCTTGGGGAGGGAGAATACAGTATACCTCAGGTTGAAGGAATTACGAATTACTATTGGGAAGTACCGAGTGGATGGAAAATTGTAAGCGGGCAGGGTACGACGAAAATCAAGGTAGAAGCCTCGGTTCGGAATGATAATGCCCAGATTCAGGTTACTGTTTCCAATAGCTGCGGAGCCAGCCCTCCAAGCCGTCTTAAAGTAGGCAATTATCCGGATAAACCGGAGAAACCGGGTCCCATTACCCCTCACGAGGGATTGTGTGCAGGCGATGGCGCTTCCTACTCCATACAACCGGTGTTAAATGCTACAAGTTATATCTGGAGCGTTCCGGAAGACTGGAAAATTATTTCCGGGGATGGCACCACCAAAATTTCGGTACAGGTTGGGACCGTAGCCGGAAAAGTGACTGTAATAGCGGCAAACGCATGCGGGCAAAGTATTCCTACCGAACTGGAAGTTAAGCCTTTCCTCGGACCCCCTGCTACACCGACGTCTATTTCCGGGGATGGAAAAATAACTATCTGCGTTACGACAGAAAGGGTATCTTTCAGCGTAAGAGCCAGCACCGATGTAAAAGAATATGTATGGAAGAATTACCCAACTGAGTGGGAAATTATTTCAGGGCAGGGTACCAACACCATCACGTTTGATCCGAATGGCAAGGCCGGTACAATTTCGGTGAATGGCATCAATAGTTGTGGTGGTAGCTCCCCTATAACATTTGAAGTAGTGGTTGTGCCGGATCTGCCGGTTCTGCCGGGCGAGATCAACGGTTCCTTCCCTATATGCAAAGGCAGTGAAGGTACTAAGTATTGGATAGCGGAGGTGCCGTATGCTTTCAACTATGTTTGGGCCGTTCCGACTGGCTGGACGATTACTTCCGGACAAGGAACAAACGAAATCACAGTTAAGTTAAGCACGGAGGCGAGTAGCGGGGAGCTGTCAGTTGTTGTGACCAACACGTGTGGTAAGATCGGCGAAAGCAGCAAGCCAGTAATAGCAACTACAGCCAAGCCGATTGCTCCAGCCAAAATAGAGGGCGAACAGTTTACCTGCTTTACGACAGAAGCCTATTATCAAATTAATCAGGTTGAAGGAGCGCAGGACTATGTTTGGGAGGTGCCACAAGGCTGGGTAATAGTAGAAGGCCAGGGGACGACCCGTATCAAAGTGAAATTTGGAACGACGGAAGGAGCTGTAACAGTAAAAGCCCGTAACTCCTGCGGTCTGAGCGATCCTGCTTCGCTCCAGGTGAAACCCTTCAGCCCGATTCCTTCCATACCATTTGTTATTATCGGGCCTGGTAAGGATATATGCGTAGGCCAGAAACAGGTAGTCTTTCAACTGGACCCGGTTGACCAGGCCCAACGCTATACCTGGGCGCTCCCTGATGGTTGGACAATCAAAGAAGGCCAGGGGACAAACAGAATAGTGGTAGAAGTAACTACGGGTGCAAAAACAGGAAAAATCACTGTAAGAGCCTCAAACCCGTGTGGCACGAGCCAGGCAGCCGAGCTAGCAGTGACGCCTTTACCGGATGTGCCGGCTCCTAAGCCAGGTCCGATAACAGGACAAGCACAGTATTGTGCCGGCCTCAATCAGACTTACTCTATCGCGGCAGTGCCTGGTGCTACCTCCTATCACTGGACTTTCCCGGGAGCGGACTGGGTGATTCTGAACGGCGAGGGCACAACCAGCATCACTGTAAAGGCGGGTGCAACGCAAGGGCAGGTGCGCGTAGCGAGCGTCAACAATTGCGGTTCAATTGGTGCAACCTCCGGGCTTACAGTAGTAAACGTAGGCGAGGTGCCGCCGGCTCCGATAGCGATCACCAGCGACAGCGAGCCCTATTGCAGCAATGCCAGCAACCTGATTTACCGTATCCAAGCCGTGCCTACAGCCGTCCACTATGAGTGGAAGGTGCCAGCCGGCTGGACCATTACTGCCGGGCAGGGCACTACCCAGATCACAGCGAATGCCGGAACATCCGGTGGCGAAATCACTGTTGTGGCCATCAATAGCTGCGGACAAAGCGAAGCCATCGCGTTGGCAACTGCGCCGCAGCGACCATTGGTAAATCCGGAGGCAATCCAAGGCCCTGCCATACCGTGCTTTGGAAGAACAGACGCGCTGTATTCTGTGCCGGCCATTGACGGCGCAGTGAGTTACGAGTGGAGCATACCTCAGGGCTGGAAGATTCTGGAAGGAGCAAACACTAACCGCATCCGGGTACAGGTAGGCACCAACGGCGAAATAAAATTGAAAGCCCGCAATGCATGTGGTGCAACTGCTGAAGTTAGCAAGAAAGTAACCGTAGTGACGGCAGGGCCGTTCCCGCCGGCAGCCATCTTGGGAGAAACTACCACCTGCGCGACACGCACCGCCACTTACTCCATAGCCGAAGTGGCCACTGCTGCTACTTATAATTGGGCAGTGCCTGCCGGCTGGACGATCCTGTCAGGCCAGGGTTCTCCGCAGATTACGGTACAGGTAGGTACAACATCAGGCGATGTAAAAGTAAACTCTGAAAACGACTGTGGTAAAAGTGCCGACATTGCGCTGGCCGTTACCGCCACTCCGCTTCCGACGATCAGCCGCATTCTTGACCGCACCATTGCCTGCGAGGATATCGCTACGTTTGAGCTCGAGTCAAACAGCACGGCCAGTACCTATACCTGGGAAGTGCCGGCAGGATGGGAGATTCTGTCAGGCCAGGGCACAAGCATCATCACGGTCATGCAGGGAGATGCCAAAGGCGAAGTGAAGGTAGTGGCCGATGATGGCCAGTGCGTAAGCGACCCGGTTGTGCTCTATTCTGACCCAAGTCTACGGGAAGCCACCCTGGTTATTCCGAATGTATTCTCGCCAAACAACGACGGCAACAACGATACCTGGGAAATCGGGAATCTGCAGAACTTTGCAGGCAACGACCTGGTCATCCTTAACCGTTGGGGAAATGAAGTTTACAAGAGCAAGTCGTACCAGAACAACTGGAACGGCGACAAACTGGCCGAAGGCACCTATTACTATGTACTGCGCGTGACATTATGCAACGGCAATGACAAAGTATTCAAGGGGTATGTGATGATAGTCAGATAAGAAGAAAACGTATTAAGCTTATTACAATGCGAAAATTATGGGTGCTACTGGTGTTGTTGCTGACCTATGAAGGGTATGCGCAGCAAGCGCCGCAATACACACAGTATATCTTTAATGAGTTGATCATCAACCCCGCGTATGCCGGCAGCAAGGAGATACTCAATGTAAATGCGACGCACCGGAGCCAGTGGGTAGGTATAGACGGTGCTCCTACCACGCAGACGCTCAGCCTGGACGGCTCTTCCCGCAGTGGCTTGATCGGGTATGGTTTCAATGCGATGAACGATGAACTGGGCGCGCAGCGGCAACTGGGACTGCATGGCAACCTGGCCGTACGTTTGCAGATGAGCGAGACAGCCAAGCTGGCACTGGGTTTTGCCGCCGGAATATCGCAGTATACGCTGGACGGAACCATTCTCAGGCCAGGCAACCAGCAGAACCCGGACCAAGCCGTTCCCCAGGGAAAAGTGTCCGAGATACTGCCTGATTTCAAGGTGGGTGCTTTCTTCAATACCGAGCGCTTCTTTGCAGGCCTTTCGGTGGCAAACCTTCTCAAATCAAAAGAAGAAGACTTGGAGGTGACCACGCCCAGAAGGCATTTTTTCCTCTCGTCTGGTTATGTGTTCGACCTGTCTTCCGCTGTCATCTTCAAGCCCAGCATAATGGTTAAAGAAGATTTCAACAGCCCGACCAGCCTGGATCTGAACGCGTTCTTCCTGCTGGGCGAGCGCATCTGGCTGGGCGGATCATACCGTACGGCCGTGCAGGTACATACGAACTTTTCAGATGAGTATGCCCTCGATAAGCGCAATGCCTGGGCAGCGATTGCGCAGCTTTACGTAACGCCGAAGCTGCGTGTGGGTTATTCCTATGATGTCAGTCTGAATGCTCTGAAGCAGCATGCAAGCCACGAAATTTCAATCGGGTATTCTTTCTTTAAAAAGCAGGATGCCCGCATGCTGACACCACGATACTTCTAATACATTCCGAAAACAGACATGAGAGTACAATCACTAGTTATCCTGGTTCTTCTTGTTGTGGGGTGTTCTTTGCCGGTAATTCTGCAGGCTCAGAAGAAGGAGATGAAGCAGGCCGAAAAGCATTTCAACAGCTTTGAGTATGCCTTAGCGCTTGAAGCTTACAAAAAAATACTGGAGTCTACAGAACCCAATGCCTATATGCTGGAGCGCATCGCGGACAGCTACCGCCTGATGAACAACAGCAAAGATGCCGAGTTCTGGTATGCGCAGGCTGCAGGCTTGCCAGACGCCAGCCCGGCCAGCCTGTATCATTATGCCGAAGCGACCAAGCGAAACGGAGATTATACGAAAGCAAAAGAGCTCTTCCAGCAGTATGCCAGCCGCGTACCTGAAAAAGCAGAGCAAGCCCGGTTGCTGGCTGCCTCCTGCGACTCCGCCATGCTGTGGATGAGGCAGCCGAAGTCGTACAAGGTGGCTGCCGAAACCGGTTTGAATTCAACAGGCGTGGATTTCAGCCCGATCACCATGCCCGGCGGTGCCATGCTCTTTGCTTCCGACAGGCTGGAAGCACCCGACAATGCAAAAAACAATGCCAAGAAAAAGGAGCGGTTCAACTGGACCGGCAATGGCTATGTACAGCTTTATCTGGCGCCGGCTACTTCTGACTCCACATGGGGCAAGCCAGCCCCGCTTTCAAAAGAAATAAACACCAGCTATCACAATGGTCCGGCTTCTTTTCTCGAGCAGGAAGGCATACTTTTCTTTACCCGCACCAACAGCATGAAGCGGGGCAGGTCCAAGAAAAATACAGATCCTACCAGCTGGGTAGGAAGTGCCAACGAGAGCAGCGATTACATCAACCGGCTGGAGATCTATACGGCCAAGCGCAACAACGATACCTGGGCCCAGGTGCAGCCCTTCAAATACAACAAACCACAGGAATATTCTGTCGGTCATCCGGCCGTAACGCCTGACGGCAAACTGCTCTACTTTGTATCTGACATGCCGGGAGGCCTGGGCGAAACGGATATTTATTACAGCGAGCGCCAGGGAGATGGCAACTGGGGAAAGCCTGTGAACGCCGGTCCTGTCATTAATACCAGCGGCCGCGAGAGTTTCCCTTCCATTGGAGCGGATGGCAAGCTGTACTTTTCCTCCGACGGGCACATCGGTATGGGCGGCCTGGACATCTTTGTGGCCGAAGGCGAGCGGGCCCAATGGGCAACCGTAAAGAACCTGAAGTACCCGCTCAACTCTTCCCGGGATGATCTGGGGATGATCATCGATTCGACAGGAACAAAAGGCTGGCTGGCTTCCGGCAGGGAGAGCGCCAATGGCTTTGATAATATCTACAACTTTGAGGAGGTGCCGGTGGAGTGCCAGCTGGTAGGCGAGACGATAGAACTCGTAGCCATGCAGGGCACGCACTTGAAAAAGAAAGTGAAAGTGGGCAATGTGCTGCTGCAGTTGTTCGAAGAAAACGATGGCACCATGAAGGAGACCCATACGGATTCGCTCGGAGCCTTTGGTTATAAGGTGCAGGCAGGTATGCAGTACACCATCCGGGGAAGCAAGAAAGGCTACCTTACCCAGACCATCCTCTTCACGCCTGACTGCCGCTTCAACATAGACTCGCTGCTGGTTGAGATGGTGTTGTACCGCGATACGCCAGACGTGCCGATCGTGCTGGAAAACATCTTCTACGACCTGGATAAGCACGACATCCGGCCGGATGCCGCCCTTGAACTGGACAAACTGGTGATGGTGCTGAAGGAAAACCCAACCATCCGTATCGAGCTGAGCTCCCACACCGACAGCCGCCAGACGCGTAAGTACAACCAGGATCTTTCGGATCGCCGGGCGAAGGCAGCGGTTGAATACATCATCTCGAAAGGTATAGACCGCAAGAGGCTGGTAGCAAAAGGATACGGAGAAACACGATTGCGCAACAAGTGCGGAGATAAGGTGGAATGTTCGGAGGAAGAGCACCAGGTGAACCGCCGAACCGAGTTCAAGATCATCAGCAAATAAGCAAGGTATAGCATAACGCAAAATCCCCGGCACGCAAGGAAGTGCCGGGGATTTTGCGTTAGGATTGATCTCTGAATGCTATACCTGCCCGAGGGACTTACTGAGCCGACCAGCCACCATCTACCGGTAACAAGGCTTGGGTGAACTGACTTTGAATAAAGCAGTTGACGGAATGTTAATCAAAGCTTAAAAATCAATCTGGTGCAGATAGGCAGAACCTTGGGTAACCAGGATGGTGTCTTGTTTTTCCAGCGGTTTCGATGATTTCCTGTCTATGCCTCTGGTGACAACGATGACGGGCGTATGGGATGGAATATAGAGGGGGTTTTCAGTATAATCCATACTAACGGCGCCTGTTTCGTT
>NZ_JSYF01000647.1:0-296 GCF_054824225.1 Pontibacter sp. HJ8 | reverse complement strand
GATAATAAAAAAGGGAATTATATGGGAACCGGTCTTATCAGCAGGCTGCTTTTGGCATAGTAAACAGTTATTCATAGAGTGTTTATTGTACTAAGTTTATTGTACTAAGATTATTGTACTAAGATTAATGTATTAACTTTTTAGACTTATATAATTAGGTTTATTGAAACCTCCAGGCTGACACTGCCAATTTAGCCATGGACCTTTGGCGCTGTTCTACAGATTCTCTATTCCAAGCGTCAAATTCTGTTATTCGCTCCGTTAAATGAAGAGAAGATTTGGCATATATTTTAACT
>NZ_JSYF01000646.1:0-4966 GCF_054824225.1 Pontibacter sp. HJ8 | reverse complement strand
GCAGCGTAAGCCCTTTCCCCACCAGCAGGTTAGGGTCGAGTTGCACGAATTTATCCGGCGGCGTTACCCCCACAATGCCACACACTCCTTTTGAGGCCAGCGATTCGAGCGCATTCACGATTACCTGGATGTTGCCGGTAGTGTCGAATGCATACTCTACCCCATTCTCCATAATTTGAGCAAGTGTTTTACCCAGATCCTGGTCTTTGCTGTTGATGGTATGTGTGGCACCAAGCTGCTTTGAGAACTCCAGCCGTTCCTGATTTATATCCACGGCAATGATGGTGGTGCAACCTACCACGTTGGCAGCCATGATGGCAGACAAGCCAACAGCTCCGGTCCCGAAAACGGCTATACTTGATCCGGCACCTGGGTTCAAATTATTCATGACAGCGCCCGCGCCTGTCTGTATGCCACAGCCCAAAGGTCCCAGGATCTCCAATGGAACATCCTGGGGTACTTTTACCACATTCCGTTCTGTGGCCAGCGCATAGGTGCCGAAGGAAGATTGCGAGAAGAAATTGCTGCTCAGGGCTTTTCCGTCCTGGTGCAGGGTGTGGGAGCCGTCGAGCCGGGAGCCACCGAAATTCAGCGGCATGATATAGTAGCAATAGGCCGGGAAGCCTTTCTGGCAGTTCGGGCAATGACCGCACGAACCGAACGACATCACCACACGGTCACCGGGTTTCACTTTGGTAACATCCTCTCCCACCGCTTCGACTATACCTGCGCCTTCGTGCCCCAGTACCACGGGCAAAGGCGTCGGCATTTGCTGGTCCCGTACAGCCATGTCGGTGTGGCACATGCCGGTAGCCACTACTCTTACCAGTACTTCATTGCTTCGGGGATTATCCAGCTCGACTTTTTCAAGCACAAATTCCCCGCCCTTCTTTTTCGTAATCGCTGCTGTAATCTCCATAAGGTATAGTTTAAAATTATATTGAAGTACTTATAAGTACGCTTCGCCATTTGCATTAGTTGATAACGGTCCGGAGTACCTCTTCCAGCCACAAAGTAAAAGCCCAGTACCACTCCAGATAAAAGTGACACCGGGCTTTCAGCTCATTAGGTGTTACACCGCCCAATCAGCGCGCGCTTAATTTGCCATTGCTGGCCGGCGATGCTGGTGCTTTCTGTCCGGTAACGGCGGAGTAAGCGTTCACCCTGCCGTGGCCATAGAACGGATCGCGTCCGGACTTGCCCAGATCTTCGGCCGTCGTGCGCAGAATAGTTTCAACCCGCGCCGGGTTTAAATCCCCGCCGTATTTGCCGATAACAAGGGCTGCCACTCCCGAAACATGCGGCGCGGCCATGCTGGTACCTGCCGACCAGTACCAATCGTTGTTGCTTCCGGTGCTGAAAACGAGATCAAAAACCCAGGCCGGTGCAGTTACTCCTCCAATGATCACCAGTTCTTCTCCCGGATACACAAAGTCACCACCCGGCGCTGACAGGTCCACTTCAGGAGTGCCGTAGTTGGTGTAGGAAGCCGGATAATCCAGGAAGGCATTGAACGGATATACCGCCCAACCTCTGGGAGCAGTAGCCGATACCGAAATCACGTGCGGTGCATCGGCTGGCAGCTGTATCCAGGAACGGTCCCGGTTGCCGTTGTTAGAATCGTTACCAGCGGTGGCGATGATCGTCACATCATTCTGATAGGCATAGGTGGTTACTTTACTGATGGCCACAATCAGTTCCTGAATAGCCTTGGTCACGTTGATCACGTTGCCATTCTCGTCCAGGAATTTGCCGTTGCGTGGGAAGAAAGCCCCTAAGCTCATGTTGATCACATCCGCATCCTGGTTCACGGCATGTACGATGCCCTGCAGTAGCCAGGAAAAATCACCGGAACCTTCGTCGCCCAATACTTTCACCAGGAGCAGTTCTGCCTCCGGGGCTACCCCGATGGTGCCCAATCCGTTGTCGGCCGCGGCAATGGTGCCGGCCACGTGTGTGCCATGGCTGAATGGATCGGGTAAGCTGTATTGTAGCTCTTCTCCGGGCACAAAACTTGCGCTCGCATCCAGATCAATGTTCGGTCTCAGATCCGGATGTGTCAGATCAAACCCGGTGTCCAGCACCGCTACCCGGGCACCCTCTCCCCTGTAGCCGGCATTCCAGGCTTCCGGTGCATCGATGGCATCGTGCCCCCACTGCAAGTCAAAATAGGGATCATCGTCGCCACTGGCGGGCGGGTTGCCATAGGTTTGCTGTACCTTGACATTTTTAGTTTTGGAAGGATCGATCCACTGAATCCTGAAATCGCGGATCACTGCACTGATGCCTTGGATACTGGAAGCTTTTGCGATAAAGTCAGGGTCCGAAGATGTGGCAGTGGCCAGCCCAACGTTCTCCATGTTAGAGGTCAGTTTCCCTTTCAGCGCGCTCATCTGGCTCTTGAGTTCGGATGGGATGGTGTTGGACGCTGAGATGATGATATAGCGATCGGAGAGCATGCGGACGTTGGATGCGCCGGCTCCCGCTTTTGCAGCGCTTTCGGTTTGCTGTTGCAGGGCATCGGCCGGCATCGGCGAATCCTGGTCTTTTGTACACCCGAAAGAGGCAGTAAGCAAGAAGAGAAAAGCGTAAATGGTTTTGTAATTGTAATTTACTTTCATGTTTAGGAAATTTAAAAAGTGGATCAATTACTAGCAGTGAATCAACCTGCGCTCAACCGAAGCGGCAGGAAACTCGGGAGCAGAGGGTTCAAAAGGGGGTGTGCCTAATCAGTAGGTAGCGGTAATGACTCGACTATGTAGGCGGAGCTTCGGATGTGGGTGACGCTGAAGGGATTATGCGTGTAGTTCTATAAACGAACAAACTACTGTAATGTTAAATTTATTCTTGCTTAATGTATAAAAATACAATAGCCTTTATTGTTTAACCGGTGCTGAACGCATGCACTTTTATACTTGGTCCGATTGGCCATGCATTGCGCCATCGTGCTTATTCCGCTGCAGTAACTATACAAGCAGCTGTGTAGTAGATGAAGAAGTGAATATTAAACCGATTGCGCATGAGAAGATTCGTCACATCCGACAGCCACGGAGGGTATAGGGCGCTTGTGCAGTGCCTGGAGCTGTGCGGTTTTGACAAGGAGAAGGATCAGCTGATCTTTCTGGGGGATGTGGTGGATGGCTGGTCCGAATCCAAGGAGAGTGTAGACCTGCTGCTGACGATCAGGCACCTGGTATACCTGTTGGGCAACCACGATCAATGGGCATTGGAGTACTATACCGGCAAACTAGATCAGAACGAAGCCATGCGCAAGAGCTGGTTAAGGCAAGGAGGGGCAGCTACTGTCAAGTCATATGGCAAAACGTTGCCGAAAAAACACCTGGAATTTCTGCAGAATGCGAAGCTATACCTTATCACAGAAGACAACATCCTCCTGGTGCATGCAGGTTTCGATAGCAGCAAGCCTGTAGAAGAGACTGATGCCTTCACTTTGCTTTGGAGCAGGGGCTTTCTGGAGCATCACTACAGGCAGTATAAACAACTCAAACCCGTCCGGATCAGCCAATATCAGGAGGTATACATCGGCCATACTCCCACCATACTGCTGGACAAGCGGCAAACCACGCCTTTACAGATGGGAAATCTGACCCTGATCGATACAGGCGCAGCCTTTACCGGTTGCCTCTCCATTATGGATATTGACAGTAAAGAAGTGTGGCAATCGGAGCAAGTCATGGCGCTATACCCGGATGAGGAAGGCAGAAACGGGATCAGCTGGAATGTAAGAAATTTACTCCTATAACATATGGAGAGGAGTGCTGGAAAACTTTGTGCCCTGAGCATCTGCCAGTTACTAAAAATATACCTTTTACTCCAAACGGATACGATTAGGCACCGTATTACGTTGATTAATTAGGGTCTCCGAATATAGCTTTAACTACATTTTAGCAGTATATCGGGAATTCCTTTTATCCTTCATTCAATTTTAGTAATATCGGATTCGAAATATATGCCGGTAAACCATTCTGCTTTGCGTACAGCTATACTTACTTTCCTGCTTTTTTTTACTGCATTCAACACTTTCAGTCAGAGCACCCAGTTACAAGTGGTGGCTATGCCGGGAGACGGTGTCTATACCTTATTGCGCCGTCATGGCCTGAGCCCTTCGGAACACCTGAGCAAATTCATCGAGCTGAACAAAGAGAATTTTGGGAAGGACAATGGTTTGATCGCCGGGAAAAAATATGTTCTTCCTGAGGTAGCAGTTTCTGAAGCAGAAAAACCCGGTTCCGCTGTAGCGGCCTCTACTGCTTCTGCTAAACCTATAGCAGCTAAAACTTCAGCGAGAGTGCTGGAGATGCCGCTCTTCGGAGAAAAATATGAGCGCGTGGAGATCAAGAGTCAGAAGCTGCAGGGAGCGGTATACTACCTGTCTTCCGGCCACGGCGGTCCTGATCCGGGCGCTGTAGGCAAGTATGGTTCAAATGATCTGGCAGAGGATGAATATGCCTACGACGTCACTATTCGCCTGGCCCGCGTGCTGATGGAGCATGGAGCAACCGTATACATGATCGTTCAGGACGCTAATGATGGCATTCGGGATGAAGGTATTTTGAAAATGGACTGGGATGAAGTAGCTTATCCGAATAAGAAAATCCCGCTCAACCACAGCGCCCGTTTGCGACAGCGTACCGATGCGGTCAACAGCCTTTATGCCAAGCACAAAGGTGCTTACCAGCGCATGCTATCTATCCACGTCGATAGCCGCAGTGAGAGCCAGAACATCGATGTTTTCTTCTACCACCATGAGAACAGTCCTGAAGGCGACCGGCTGGCTAAGAACATACACCAGACCTTCACCTCCAAATACAAGCGCTACCAGCCTAACAGGGAATATTCGGGTAATGTCTCGCATCGGAGCAGCCTGTATGTAGTGAAATACAGTCACCCGCCCACTGTGTTTATCGAGTTGGGCAATATCCGAAACGATAAAGACCAGCGTCGC
>NZ_JSYF01000645.1:0-613 GCF_054824225.1 Pontibacter sp. HJ8 | reverse complement strand
CAAAGCTATTCAGTACTTGAAGGGTAATTACGATGCATTACTTAAAGATGTCATTGCAATGGCTAATTCAGACATAAGAGGTAGCAGGCGCATTATATTAGGAGTAAAACTTAGACCTGATGGTACAAGAGATATAATTGGAATCGAAGATTTAGTTGATGATGGAACCTACCAACAGATTATATCAGATAATGTTGAACCTCAGCTGATTATTAAGTACTACCCTTTTAGTTTTGAATTTAAGAAAGTAGGTATTCTTGAAATACATAATGCTGATGACCCACCTTATATGATGAAAAAGTCATATAATCAAAGTGAAAAGCAGAGGAGCTTGAAGGAAGGAGATAGTTGGATACGTGTTGGTTCATCCCAAAAACCTATAACAAGAAAGAATATCGATAGATACATCAAAAGTGCTGTTGATAAGTATGTTGATGATAAGTACATATCAGGTAAGATTGAAGTATTGTTAACAAATGTTGTTACAGGTAATAATATTCTAAAAGCGGAGCAGTTATCAGAAATTCCTTCTGAGTTGGCTGCAAACAAAATAAGAGATATAATCAAAAAGAAAGAATCCTTACCAGCACCTGACAAGTTGCCTGATAATCCT
>NZ_JSYF01000093.1:0-7262 GCF_054824225.1 Pontibacter sp. HJ8 | reverse complement strand
TCGACATGCTTTCCTTTCAGCTGAGGCGCAAGCTCAACCTGTTTGGCCCTTTGCACATTATGACATACCGCAGCTACGGCACCCCTACCCGCCTCTATGTGAAAGGACGCGTGCTGGTAGACAAAGGCATCACCCTGTCGGAGGCGGATGATACGCTGTGGGAAAACCTGATGAACATGTACCGGCGCTTTAACAGCAATGAGATACCGGGCGCGCGGATACAGCTCTGCCTCGAAAACCAGGAGCATGAAATCATAACCGATGCTGAAGGCTATTTTGTGCTGAACCTGGCGCCGGAGAAGCCCCTGGTACTGGAAGATATCTGGCATACCATTGAAGTCAAACTGATCGAAGCGCCTGTTGCTTTTGAAGGAGAGGTGACGGCAAAGGCGCACGTGCTGGTACCGCCGCCTGATGCCGAGTACGGCATCATCAGCGACATCGACGATACCATCGTACGAACCGGGGCTACGGACCTGCTGCAGACAGGCCGCAATGTGCTGCTCAACAATGCCCACTCCCGTATACCTTTCCACGGCGTTTCGTCTTTCTACAAATCCCTGCAACTGGGGCGCAACGGCAAGCGCAACAATCCTTTCTTTTATGTATCCAGCAGCCCCTGGAACACCTACGATCTGCTGTATCACTTCCTGGAACTGAACGAAATTCCGCAGGGTCCGCTCCTGCTGCGCGATTTTGGAATAGACGAATCCAAACTAGGCTCTTCCGACCACATGAGCCATAAGTATAAGGAGATCGAGAACATCCTCATCACCTATCCGAACCTGAACTTCATCCTGATCGGTGACAGCGGGCAGCAGGATGCCGAGATCTACAGTAAGATCGTGCAGAATCATCCCAGCCGGATCATGGCCATCTACATCCGGGATGTGAACATCGAAAAGCACACCACCAAGGTGGTCACCATATTCGATGAACTCAAGCAGTCGGGGAAAGTGGAAATGGTACTGGTAAAACAGACACTGGAGGCGGCCGAGCATGCGGCCAAATGCGGCTACATCTTCACCGAAGAACTACCGGAGATCGCTAAGGAAACAAAAATTGACGCCGCAGGAGATAAGGGAGTTAAGAGTTTATAGTTCTGAGTCTCGAGTTCTGAGTTTTTTTTTAACTCATGACTCAGAACTCGAGACTCAGAACTCTTTAACTAGAGTGGTCTGCAATGATCTTCCAGCCTTCGGTGAAATGCTTTAAAATGATCGAGAAGTGGCCCTGCAGGTCGCCGAGGTTTGCTTCCCGCTGCAGATGCCATTTGCCTACGACCAGCATGGTTCCGGAAGAAAGCGGGCGGAACTCTTTCAGATCAAAGGTCAGTTTCCCCATCGCTGAGGTATCCGGGTAACTTTTCTTGTAATTGTCAAGGGTCTTCTGCCAGCCGTAGGTCAGGCCGTTCTTGCCTACGAACAGCAAGGAATCTGACTTCCAGTAATCCTCCATAAAACACTCCAGGTTGCCCTGGCTCCAGCACTCGGACTGCGCCTTCAGAACCTCTCTTATTTGTTGCTCGGCAGCAGCTGCATCGGGAGCGGCGTGCTCCGTTTGGGTATGCATTTCCTGGCGTTCTTCGTTTTGCTTGCAGGAGCCCAACAGCAGCAGCGCGCCGGCGGCGAGCAGCAAGTTGAAATCAGTTCGTTTCTTCATTCTCCGGAAGTATGGTTTTGATGTAGATTGTTCCGCCCAACCGGCCCATTGCCCTCGCTATACGCACGCGGCGGCCCAGCACGTAAGGAGTCGGTCTGGCAGCAGAAAAGCGGATCGGGTTAGGCAACACAGCTGCGAGCAGCGCTGCCTGTTGCCGTCCCACATCCGCAGCAGATTTATGAAAGTACTTCTGAGCAGCCGCCTCAACGCCAAAAACGCCATCGCCCATCTCCGCTATGTTCAGGTATACCTCCAGTATGCGCTGTTTCCCCCACAGGGTTTCGATCAGAAATGTAAAGTAAGCCTCCACGGCCTTGCGCAGGTAGCTGCGCCCGTGCCACAGGAATACGTTTTTGGCCACTTGCTGGCTGATCGTACTGCCGCCCCTGATCTTGTTGCCCTTCTGGTTGCGCTTAAAAGCGTCAGCGATCGCATTGTAGTCAAAGCCAGCATGCTCCAGGAAAAGCTGATCTTCGGACGCCACCACGGCCAGGGGCAGCTGCTCCGACATTTCCTCGATTGAGACATAGGTATAGCGGATAGCAGGATTTTCTTTGCCCGCTGCACCAGCCTCGGCGCGGCGCTGTATCATGTGCAGGGTAACCGGCGGGGCCACCCATCTGTATACCAGCACCCACACGATACTCAGCAGAAAGAGGCTCAACACCAGCTTAATTGTAAGAAGCTTGAACTGTCTAAGTCCCAGCTGTTTCTTCTTCATCAGGATCACGCTAAAATAAGGTGCGCAAAGCTACATCTTTTGCTCTATATTTCCAGTACCTGCCCGGCTTCCTGCCGCTATACCTTAACACTCGCAGTAACATGCCCGTAATCACAAAGGAATGCGCAGCAGATGTAGCTGCCCCTTAGCTCACATGGAAAGTTTGCCGTTCATATTCTTAAGCTGAATTCTTATGCAAAAGTACCTGCCTCTCTTCCCGCTGAATATTGTAGTCTTTCCGGGCGAGAAGCTGAACCTGCATATATTTGAGCAGCGCTACAAGCAGCTCGTCCGGGATTGTGTTGAGGAGAAGCGTACGTTCGGTATACCTCCCTATATCGACGAGCATATCAGTACACTTGGCACAGAACTTCGCATCCTGCAGGTCGAGAAGAAGTATGCCAGCGGTGAAATGGACATCCGCACGGAAGGATTGAAAGTTTTTGAAATCATACAATTCAATAAACAAGCCCCCGGCAAACTTTACGCAGGCGGGCAGGTTAATGAACTGGACAATCTGGAGGATGAAGACATCGTGGTGAAGATGAGTATAGAGGAGAAAATGAAGCAGCTTTTTGAGATGCTGGGCATCGGGGATTTTTTACTCGACCTGCCGGAAAACTATACCTCGTTTGACATTGCCCACCACCTCGGACTGAATACCGAACAGGAATATACGCTGCTGCAGATCCGGAGCGAGGCGGCCAGGCAGGAGATCATCCTGCAGCACCTCGAGCAGGTGTTGCCGATCGTAGCTGAAACCGAAAAGCTGAAAGAGCGCGTGAAGCAAAACGGTCACTTTAAAAACCTGACACCGCCCAACTTTTAAGAAACACATGCTGGTATACTTTCTCATCATCTTTACTGTTCTCTTCACAGCTTTTGCCTTGTTCAGTTACTGGCAGGAGCGCAAATACCGCAACAAGCCTTACTATAAACTGGCCGATGTGGGTTGGCGCAAGTGCCTTCCCGGGCCAGAGGCGCAACTGGTACACAGCATCGCTTTCCTGGGAGACATTGGAGCCGCCGCCATCGACGGAACCGATCCTGTACTCAAACTCGTGCAGGAGTGGCAGCGCGGGGCCGGTGCCAGTGGCAGCATGTTGTTCCTGGGCGATAACCTATACCCGGTCGGGCTGCCGGCAGAGAGTAACCGGCACTACGCAGCAGCAAAAGAGCGGCTGGACCACCTGATCGGTATCGTAAAATCTTATGCCGGCAGGGGCATCTTCCTGAGCGGTAACCATGACTGGAACAAAGGGCGGAAACGGGGATTGGAGTATGTGTTGCGCCAGCAAAACTACGTGGTAGAGGCACTGCAGGACGAGAGCAGCTACCTGCCCCGCAACGGGTGCCCGGGGCCAGACGTAATCCAACTGGCAGAAGGCTTGCTGTTGGTCATCATCAACACCCAGTGGTGGGTGCAGCGCGGCGAGAAGCCCATGGGACCTGCGCAGGGTTGTCCCTATGAGGACATCGAGGACTTCTTTCTGCATCTGAACAAAATATTGCGCCACAACCGGCATCAGCGCATCGTGGTAGCCGCGCATCATCCCCTGTACAGCAATGCCCTCCATGGCGGCAAGTTCACGATCAAGCAGCACATTTTTCCGTTGACCGCCGCCCACAAGCGCATTTACATTCCGTTGCCTATTTTTGGGTCCCTCTACCCGTTCTACCGCCAGTTCTTTGGCGCTTACGAAGACATGTCGCACCGCAAGTACAGGAAAATGCGCAAGCGCCTGCTCCGCATTTTCCACCAGTACAGCAACATTGTGTATGTGGCGGGGCACGATCATAACCTGCAGCATTTCGAGTCGCGTCATAACCACTACATCGTCAGCGGATCTGGCAGCAAAACATCTTTTGTAAAGAAAGGCGGCAAAGCTACTTTTACGCTGGAACAGAAAGGCTTTTTTGTCCTGAATTACTACAGTACCGGGGAGCTGTGGATCGAAGCTGTGGCAGCTTCTGCTAACGAAGCCGGAGCGGTGCCCGGTTCGGTGATCTTCCGGAAAGAGCTGCATCCGGTGCTACAGCCTGCAGAGAGGGTATAACTAGGAGCTGGCCGTTTGAGCTTCGGGTACCGGTAAGATGACCTTCAGGCTACGGGAGTGCATAGTCACCTGGATTACCTGCCCCAGTTCAACGAACTCCCCGTCCACGTGCGTCACTTCGTTGTCCACGTTGTAAATTGTGGCTTTTCGGCAACTGATCCGGCGGGTATAGATGGAGCTGTCGATGTTGTCGGTATACATCTTGTAGAGTATGCCCAGTCCGGCTGCCTTCGGAAAAGGCTCGATCAGGCAAATCTCAAAACGCCCGTCATTCATCACCCCGTTGGGATTGATAGCGGCATTGCTTCCGAAGGCATTGGCATTGGCTATGGTTACCATAAAAGCCTGCCCCTCAAAATTCTCGGTATCGGTTTCGATGCGGTAGAACTTGGGCTCATAGTTCAGGAATTCCTGCAAAGCGATCCAGGTATAGGCACCGGGCCCGCGGCGGTCTCCTTCGCAAAATTTCTTCACGACAAGCGCATTGAAACCCAGGTCGCTCAGGTGAATGGACGGATGCCCGTTCAGGTCGATGGTATCGATGTTGCGGATGACGTGGGAGTGAATAAGCTCCAGCGCCTCCTCTGTGTCCTGGGGTATGTTCAGGTCTTTCGACAGGCCGTTACCGGACCCGAGCGGAATGATACCCAGCGGGGTTTTGGTCCCGATCAGCAACGAAGCCACTTCGCTCACGGTGCCGTCACCGCCTACGGCAAAAACAGCATCAAACTTATTGTCCTGGATCAAGGCACCGATTTTGGCATGGTCCTCCTCTCCTGTTGTTCTGTATACCTCACAGCTCAACTGGTTCTCCTGGCAAATGGTGAGGATCTCTTCCTCCAGATCTTCCTTGTCGATGTCACCTGCTATGGGATTGATGACAAAAAGCAGTTTGCGGAGCTTGTTAACTTCTTTCATGGGTGGTTAAATCCGGGCCTGAGCTTCTAGCCTCTGATACGCAAAACAGCCGGTAAGGTAGTCTGTAAAAAAGAAAAACTAACCCTTGCACAGGATTAGTTTTTCTAACGTGTTGCCAGTTGGCCCGTTGTCCTCTTACTTGTTTGAGGACTTCGATCCGGAAGATTTTGATCCGGATGATTTATTAGTGCCAGATGATTTAGACGATGCATCGGAAGCGCCACTGCTTTTAGAAGTAGTAGACTTGTTTGCATCTGTCTTGCCAGTTGTCGAAGAAGACTTAGACTCTCCTTTCGAGCCATGATTTTTAGTTGGCATAAATATCTCTGTTTGTTTTCTATAGTACACATTCTGCGTCATGTAGAACACCCAGGAAGATGCAGGGTGCAACGGAGCGTAAAAGCAAAACAACAACTTGTAATTGCTTCTCCTCCTTATACATACAGTTTTGGTTTAAGTTGTACAATTTTGTCAGAAATACCAAAATCAGGGAGTTAAGCCCGACGGTAGTCCCTGCGGGTATTCCTGCTGTATGGCGTTTTCGATCTCGGCCACCCGGTTGCCGGGATTGGGGTGTGTCTGTGCAAATTCAGGACCGCTGGAGCCGCCACTAGCCTGCTCCAGTATGCGCATCACTTCAATCATGGCGCGCGGGTCGTAACCAGATTCTCCGGTTAGCCGCACGGCCAGCCTATCCGACTCCAGTTCATCCTCCCGACCATAGCGCATGTTCAGCAGTTTGCCGATCATGGCTGCTGCGATGGCGCCGGTCTGTGAGGCAGGGTTATTGGGATCATAGGTAGCGATGGCAGCGGCACCGGTCAGGCCCTGGGTCAGTTTTGCTTTGGCCAGTTGCTGGGCAGAATGCCTGCCGACCACATGCCCGATTTCATGCCCAAGCACGCCTGCCAGCTGGCCTTCGGTACTGAGCTTGCTCAACAATCCGGCGGTGATGAAGATCTGGCCTCCCGGCAGGGCAAAGGCATTTACTGTCTGCTCATCTGCCAGCAGGTGAAAATCAAAGGTATAGGGCGTTTCCCCTACGTTGGTATTGCCCACGATACGCTGCCCTACTTCCTTTACTTTTTCGGCAGCCTGCTTATCCGGGTGAAGGCCGCCATACTGGGACGCCATCTCGGGGGCAGCCTGCAGCCCCAGCGCTATTTCCTGCTCCACGGTCATGTCTACGTTTTGCATTTCGCCTGTAAACTCATTTTCCTGCCGGTTGCACCAGTAAGTAACCAGGGAAGCGGCCGCAATCAGAAGGGCAGCAATAAACTTTATCAATACTCTCATCAATACCTTTTTTTAGCTTGAGTAACACGATACGCCGCTTTCCGATTCTACTGTAACCAGCTTGGGGCAGGTATACGGCTGCTCCTCGGAAAATCAGGGCATAATCATATACTTTTATAGTGGAAAAAGGTATATAGAAGTAGACAGGAAAATAAGAGGGAAGCTATACAACAGCCCTACCGCCTGCCAGGCTGTACCTGATTGGCTTGCGTAAAATAAGGTATAGCAAAGGAGCCAGCTGTATGAAAGCTGCAGACGATCAGTGCTTAAGGGGAATATAGAAAGATCAAGAAATAGCTATCTATTCTATAGGAATTCCGTAATACACTAAAAAAACTGCCAAGACAGTATAACCTAAAACGAGAACTATGAATATGAAACGTACATTCGGTGCCATACTGACCATACTGGGTATAGTAGGCATCATTTGGGGTGCATATGCTTTTGTAATGGGAGGAGATGGCGTGGCAATTGGCAAATTTACAGCAGCAGTGCCTTTTGTTGTCGGCCTGATCTTCTTTTTTGCAGGCATCAATCTGGTCAAAACCACAAAGGACCAGACGTAATCTGAAGTAGCATACACGATAAAAAAGAAAGCCAGGCAGATC
>NZ_JSYF01000644.1:0-2297 GCF_054824225.1 Pontibacter sp. HJ8 | reverse complement strand
AAAGCATTTTACTCCTTCTTTGATAAAACGCACTAAATAATCCCATTCCAGACGTTCTTTTGACATGAAATGTCTGAACTTAAGCCTTTCATCATACCAGATGTCATAACCTGCCAGTGCTATGGCATAACAAAGTTCATAGTCTCCACCTGAACTGAGATGTCTACCTATTCGATCGGTCAGCAGAGGTTTGAATCCTGCATGAAGAAGCATATCATAAGCTGATTTTCTAATTACACTTCCAGCGCCATACACAAACTTTCGTCTCACATTTCCGGAAGTTGCTGCCTGTGGGCCATTTGCGAAAAAACCATGCCCCAGCGCCCAACGCGGGGGAGGAAATTCGAAAACTAATTCCCCATTACCGCCCAGCACTCCAATTTCCGGATGTTGTTGCATAAGGTCATATGCTTTGTTGACATAATCAGCATCTAACCAGTTATCGTCGTCGCAAAACAATACGAATTCATAGTTGGCTTTTTCCAAAGCCAGTTCACGCGCATAGGTCAGACCTTGTTTGGGTTGGTAAAGTAGAGAAAGTTTTGTGGGTTGGTTGTGTTTTTGCCATTCTGCTCTGACTACTTCGGAAGTGTTATCCGTGCAGGCATTATTAACCACAATGAGTTCCCAGTCAATAGCAAGACGCACGCGCTGTTGTGCGATATGGCGTATCGTTTCGGGAAGAAGGGCTGCCCCATTATAGGTACATATAACAATTGAAACACCAAACCTCATGCTTTTCCAAAATTTATGATCAGTTACAGTTTAATGGCCATCAGGTATAGCAAAGAACTCTTAGAAAATTGTAAAGCATGAACTATATGGGTATTAACCAATGGTTTATTATGAAGCTTGTGCCATATAACACGGGCAACGTTGAGAGCATAAGCCGCGAGTACTTCTGGCCTGTTGTCTGATCTATGTTGCTATATCTGTAAAACGCAGTGTTTTTTACACCGGTATCTGTACTTACATCATTCAAAACCTCTGACTGTAGGTGTTTGTTATTTGTTAGGTAAATCTTGCACCCAAATGCTTTTATGAGTCTCAGCTAAAAATTAAACGTAATTCCAAACCAGAAGCATTACCGACCAAATTGACCTTTTCGTTATGGCCGGAATCGGACTTACATGCAGAGGCGTAGAAGATACATACAACATGCTTCGCCTATAAGTGGAATCATTCTACTGTCTTATACGGAGAATAAAAAAAAATTATCTAAGAAAAAAAGGGTTAATGTATTAACTTTTATAGTGTACGTTGTATTATTTACTCCCAAATGCAAATAACAGGTTTTTGATCGTTAAGGGCATACTTAACTATGAATTAATATTTTTCACTATATTATCGATAGTAATAAGTCTGACGCTAGATAAAAAAATGCCTTAAAACGGCTATATGCGAGGATAAAGGGAATTGAATAAAATGATCTATTATATAGAATTGCCTATTTTCTTGCTGATATACTACGATCTACGTTCTACTCTATAGGTATACGTTGTGTTATATAATTCAAATTTTTTTATTAAGATTAAAAACCATATCAGGCTTAACTAGGAGAAACTGAATATTAGGTTGACGACATTTCTTCATATTCTATCAGAAAGAGCCGCTGTTAATCGCATCAAGAAGGTATACTTTGATAAATTTTCTACTTCAATCCAACCTCCAGTATATTCGCTTGTTTAAGCTACCTCTGGCTTGTTTAAGCTACCTCTGATAGTTTGGCTCCTGGCTTATTTAACAATAAGATTGATTTACTATGATCTACACTGCAAATGCTACACTGTAGCGCTTTTTGAGAGAGTAATTTGATCTAGCCCGGAGGTAAAAGCTAAAGTGTATAGCAAAACCTTGGTTTTAAAAGAAGCCAAGGCCTTGCTTTGTCGTTCCTGTCTTTAAACATCGTAGCCAATTACACCAGGCAAAGTAGACGTCAGCAAATATTGACTCTTTTAGTGACCTTACCTCTACACTTTCTATTTCTAATCCGGGATTTGTACGCATACCTGTCATATAGCTAGCCACCAAGTAAAGGGATGATGTTACTTGATAATTAGTAAAGGTTTGATTTATAGGAAGGTAGCACTTTTTTATCCTTCTGAAGACTGAAAACAAGCAGCCAAAACGAATATAGTATTGGGAGTATTATATAGAAGAGTACAATTTTTTTGTCAGGTATAATTTCTTTTACCTCCACACCTGGTTTCAATTTGCTTCATAGTAGACTCAAAGTATTTATGCGGCCGCCTATGGAAGAACATCGCCCACTGGCTACCATGTCAATTCGTGTATTC
>NZ_JSYF01000643.1:0-1385 GCF_054824225.1 Pontibacter sp. HJ8 | reverse complement strand
CACCACATATTTCTCTTTGAAGATCAGGTCCAGCGTTAGGTTCGCTGCTCCCACTGCTACTACCGGGTTGTTCAGGTATGCCTCACGCTCACCTGCCGGTACTTGCAGCTTATCCATGTGTGCCTTGATACCTGCCAGGTAGGCAGCATAGGCTCTTTGTTTGTCACCTGCCCTGAAAGCAGCCTCGGCCTCTATGAATTTGATCTCGGCGTACGAAGCGATAAGCAGGGGAGACAGGTCACCGGTAAGCGGCGAGTTACGCGATATATACGTCTCGTCTTTCACCGTATTGTTGGCCGGTCCTACGTTGCCTACCCCATTCGGAGTGCCTTTGAAGTCCCCATTGACGGTTGGATCCGTGATCTTGGTTATACGTGGGTCCACCACACCGTAGGTGGTTCCATTGAGGTGCTCCATGAGTTGCTCCGAAAGCCAGCCGCCCAGTAGCAGCTGCGTGTTGCTCAGGGAAACACTCGCCCATGGATTACGAGGAGTAAAGACAGCCATTTCTGCGTCATCAGCATTGGAAGTATAAGAACCTTCTACTGCGCTGAGCACAGCTGCCGCGTTGTAAGCAGGCTTCTTGCTCACCTTGTTCAGCTGTCTGGCTTTGAAGGCATTGGCCGTCTTGATCCATTTTGCTTTATCGCCACCATGGATCAGGTCGTTGTCGGCGTCGAGCGCTATTTTGGAATCTGTTTTGTTCAGTTCCGCAATGCCTTCGTCGAGCAGGCGCAGCGTTTCGGCATACAGGTCTTCTTCTGAATCGAAGCCCGGCGTCAGCGGATTACCGCCACCTTCTCCGGTATAGAAGGCTTGCGAATACGGTGCATCTCCCCACAGGTCGATAACCAGGCTGAGGTGGTAGGCCATCATAATATCGGCTACACCCACATAGTCAGAGGCACCCTCATCTATACCTTTCTGCTTCATGTCATGTATATCAGCCATGGCAAAGTATAGGTTGTCCCAGGTAGAAGTCAGGTCCGTTACCTGGTAGGTATCTAGTGCGCCGCCAGCTGAGGGGCTGGCCACATACTGTACAAGAAACGAAGTATTGGCCGCTACACGCTGGCTGTTGAGGCCGGTTTTATGTGTATTCGTGGACAGCATGGCTTTAAGCGGTGGATTGGAAACCAGGTTAGGATTGTCATGCTTGTCGAAATAATCCTCACAGCTTTGTAAACTAAACGTAGCCCCTAACATCATAAAGGCAAGCGCATATCTATATATCTTTCTCATTGTTATTTCTTATTTAGAATCCGACATTCAGCGTAAACAGGTAGCTTCTCACAGCTGGGTAAGTGAAACCTGCGAAGCCATCCACGTTGCTGCCGCTAGGGGATGAACTGCTTTCAGGATCAAACCCGGAGTAGTCCGTAGAG
>NZ_JSYF01000642.1:0-3509 GCF_054824225.1 Pontibacter sp. HJ8 | reverse complement strand
TATATATGACTGTAATGCTTCTGCAATAGCTTCTACATCTGCTTCTGCATATGCTTCGACAATAGCTTCTGCAACTGCTTCTGCATCCGCTCCTGCATTCTTTGCAGAAGCAGTTGCGTACGATTCCGCCACTTCCTCCTCCTGTTCCACGATGGTGATCCGGTTGCAGGTGTACTGGTTCTTGCTCTTCTCTACCCAGATAATGAAACCGCTGTCATGGAGAAACTGAAGCGCGTTTTTATAGGTCCGCCAGTCGGTAACGCCCAGGCACTCCATGGATTTCTCGGTCTGGATGTCGATGATTTTCTTCCATCCGCAGGCGTTCCCGCGCTCGATGATCCAGAAGTAAAGGGAGGTATGGACAGGCTTGGCCTCTACATGTTCATAAGCAAATGAGAACCATTTGCGGGACAATATAAACGTATTCATGCGCAGGTAATGACGTTAAGGGTGCTGCAATGTCTCCTGTAATAGGGTATTGTTGTTAGGGATAGGATATGCTGTTACCGGGAATTCAGCATCTGGTCGGCATAGAAGAAGCGCCACTGTACCAAGCGCCGGATATGGCTCTCATATACCTGTGCCTGGTATGCCTCCTGCGCAGCTTTCCACTGCCGGGCATACCCCCTTACCTCCTGCCGGAAGCCCTCCGGCACCTGCCCTTCACTGTCATCCGTCCATTCGCAGGTGGCCTCACTGAAGAAGTACTGCACAAGCCGGCTGTGTTCATGCCCGCTGAAATGAGCTAAAACAGAGTGTGGCCTGGCAGGTGCTTTGGAATACTCCACGGTGAACCAATCGGGTACTGCCGGCGCGTGTGCGGCATAGTAGTCACGCAGGCTCATGCCCACAGAATAAGTTTCCTCTGTGATGAAAGGGAAGGCAGCGCCACCCGTGTTCGTATTGTTTTTGTTCATGGCTAAGTTGTATTAAAATCGCTGTACATGCTTTGTTATAAGACACAGAATTAGCGGAAACTGACTCTGTTATCCTCGCGGTTCTTGTAGCTGTTAATATGTTTCAGGCAAGATGAAAGTGATTATTCATTTTCTACTCTCATGTGCGGTACTTCGCCGGTAAGCTGCTCCGAAGCCGGTTCCCCTTGCGAGGGGTCATCCAGTTCGTGGGAGTATACCCGAAGAGGAGGAGTAGGTGCTTTCGGGCTTTTAAAGTGGAGCGGCTGGGCATATAGGATAGCCTGATCCTTACGGAGGTATAGATCATAGTCTTCCATTGACTCTTCTATATCGGCGTCTATGCCTGCAGCGTCCGACGTCAGTTGCTCCAGCTCTGGCTGGGACAGTATACCGCTGGGGCCTACATAGCTGTCATGGTGAAGCACGTAGAGCAGGTCCAGCGGCATGACGTACATTGTGGCGTTGCCGTGCTCGTCGAGGGCCTCCAGTTGGATGTTCACCTGGCTATCGAGCACCTTATCCGGCAGCGTTAGCGACTTTTCAATCAGTTGTCTGAGTGTAAGCATGTTTTAGGTTTTAAAAGATGAAGGGCTATTAAGCGCCCCGGTTAAAACTGACCCCTAGCTGCAGCAGGACACTTTCCAGCGTGGCCCGCTGGCTGTCTTCCAGGACGTACTCCAGGGATACATAGGCAAAGCAGATGGCGCTGATCAGCTCCTGCTTCTCCTGAGGGGTTAGGGTAATGGTGTTACCTAACGGGATGAGCCTGGCAGCACCATTACCTTCGTGAATTATTCGGTTATTCATGCGGCAGGAGTATTTTGATTTTGCCTTTGCATCTCTGCTTCACGCTGCCTTTCCATTTTCTTCAAAGTCTTTAGGATAAGCCGCAATTGGATAAAGTAAAAGTTACACTCCCGTAGATAACTTTCAGTTAAATCTGCTCCTTCCCTTGCTAAGTACTCGGTGTGTATTGTTATTAAGTAGTCCTCTACCTGCTCCACATGGTTCTCATCAACACCGAACATATGACTGACAGCCTGTTCTGCTGTTAACTCTCTTGGTTTGCTCTGATAGTTATTTGTTATAATCTCCATAATATCAAATTGCTTAAATTGAATAGATACACTTTAGAAAAGCGGATTAGTCCTGCTCCAGATCAACAAAGCCGGCTCCTTTCAGAATGGCATTGCGCATCATGCGCAGTGAACACAGGAGCTCCACATAATAAAGCCCGTTGTATTCACCATCTTTGAGAAAGTACTCAGTCAGGTACAGGATACTTTCATCAAGGGCTTTAGCCATCCCAGCGGGGTACTTTTCATTGATAGCAGCAAGTACAGGAGCGACATCAAAGGTGCCATGTGCGGTGTCAGACATCGGGTATAAAGCTGAAAGAGAATCGTTAGACATAACCTCCTGTTTTACATCATTTTCCATAATTAAATTGATTTAAGAGTAGTGTTAGTTATATTTAAAGTCTATATAACCGCCTCCCTTGAGTATCGCATTGCGTAGCTCACGAAGGAGAAAAATATGCGCACCGCTTTCGTTATAGCCGGCGCCATGATCTAGGTAATGCTGCCCCAATTCGAACATTATTTCATCCAGTGCTTTACCCAGGCCTAGAGCGCCTCTACAACCAAGAATTTCTAAAATGGGGGCTACATCAAAGGTGCCGCCAGCAGTATAGGGATTGACGAATACTGTTGATGTGACTTCATTGGACTGTTCCTGGACAGCCTGTATTTTAGTTGCTTCCATGATTACTTATTGTTCAAAGTCTATAATCCCTGCACCTTTCAGGATAGCGTCACGCACAACACGCATATTGTAAAGCATATTAGCATAGTGTAGTCCGCTACGATTCTCATCTAGAGTTAGGTATTCTGCAAGGAGGTTGTAGCTATCGTTAAGGGATTTTGCCATCGCGGCAGGGGAGTCATCCTCTAGCAGGGCTTCTACCAATGGCGCTATATCAAAAGTGCCTGAGTCAGTGTGCCGGCAGGAAAAAAGAGTGGACGGCGGATTGCTCGTCAGAGCCTGAACGCCCTGTGTTATGAGGTCTTTCATGATACTGTTTGAGTATAGTTTTTATAAGAATTTATTGAGCAAGTTTTGTTCGGGGAGCTAGTCCGTTATGAACAGGACAACCCACGGGCTGTGGTGGAGTAAGACTTCCTCAGGTGCGCATTGCGCCTTCCCTCACCTTGTCAAGAAGCTCCGGCAGTTTACAGCTCCAGGAGCCCCGAGGGGCTTTATGTTTAGCCATGTTCTATAGTTTACGGGTTAAAAATCAGGCAAAGCGATTCCTGCCACCCTTTTCACAGGGGGTATGGACACCATGGCCTTATATCTAAATTCTAGGGTATATACTACAGGGTGACCTGTAACAAATTCTTAGTAATGGAACCGGCGATAATTCTTATGCCGACTGTTTGAACACTACACGGACCCCAACATAGTTTCGGGCAATCCAGTCGAGCAGGTCCTGGTAATAAATGCGGTAATCACGGTCATTGATGCGGTAGGCCGGCAACCGGAGCGGGTCATCCTCCGGGCGGTGGATGTTCCGCAGGATCGTATCCTTGC
>NZ_JSYF01000092.1:0-3446 GCF_054824225.1 Pontibacter sp. HJ8 | reverse complement strand
AATGCCGCTGATGCCTTGGAAGTGTTTTCCGATGTTAGCTCCTTCATCGGTGATGGAAAATTTCCGGATAGAAGAATCGTGTTTGGAGCCGCGCATTTTAAGAACAGCGATGCTGCGTTGCATTTCGCCGGACATTTCCACATAGCGCAGCAGGATAATCGAATCCGTAATAGGAGAAATGCTGCCTTCTGTATCGGATGTGCCGCCTGCCAGCAAGGGCGTATTGGACGTAAACATGCCGGTAATTTCCTTATGTTTGAGGTAAGAGGTAAAGGCAATGATAAACTCCCGGAAACCTTTGTCTGTAGAGGTGCGCGATAGAGCAGATAAACTATCGATGGCAATCCTATCAGGCTTGAAGTCTTCCACAACTTCCTGGATGTTGATGAAATGATCCTCCAGGGAGGAGATCTCCGGATAAAGGCAGATCACTTTCAGAAGTCCTTCTGCTTCCAGTTGCTTGAAATCAATGCCCCAGCCGGCTGCGTTACGGTATAGTTGCTCATTGCTTTCTTCAAAAGCCATGAGCAGGCAGCGCTCCTTTTTCTCCCGTATACCATCTATAAAGTGTGCCACCAGTAAGGTTTTGCCAGCACCGATTGCTCCGGAAATCAGGTTGATGGAGCCTTTGTAAAATCCGCCATTTATCATTTCGTTCAGTGCAGGTATGCCCGAAGTGACCCTTTCGTTGGATGAAATATGCTTCAGGATCATGGCCGACAAGGGGATGATGACAATAGCCTTATCCGGGTTTATTGAATATGGGTTTTCACCCTTTTCGTGATCGCTTCCCCTGAATTTCAGGATCTCGATGGTTCTTCTGCGCTTCTCTTTATGCAACACGTTCCGAAGTATAATTACGTTATCTGTCAGGAATTCTTCTACTCCGAAGCGTGTAATTTTGCCGTATTCTTCCAGGCGTTCGGCCGTAATGAGAGACGTTGCACCCAAGCGCGACAAGGTCAGGGCCACCTGTATCAGCTCCCGACGGATGGTATGCATCTCCTCGTGAAATTGCGTAAAAATACTACCAATGGAATCGATCACGACCCGTTGTGCCCTGCACTTTTGTACCGCTCTCTCTAACCTGATCCGGAAAGCACTCAGGTCGAAATCACCAACCGCTATAATATTTTCTTCTTTCGGGGCCGCATCAACAAATATCCATTTGCCTTCTTTTTCCCAGGTATCAATGTCCCAGTTAAAGCTTTTCAGGTTTTTGCGTATATCATCTACTTGTTCTTCAAACGTGACAAAAACGCCGGGCTGGTTGAACAACTGAATGCCCAACGCCAGGAATTGCGCACCAAAAAGCGTTTTTGCGCTACCAGAGCTACCTGCCACAAGGGTCGTGCGACCTAGTGGCAATCCGCCATGAGAGATATGATCGAAGGAAGCATTTCCGGTCTTTAGTTTTTTCAGGTTCATAGGCAGAGGTAAGCGGATTGGGAAGTTGAGATATTGTTTTGGACTTTCAGGTCGAGGAGTAACCATGACAGGAAGTTAAAAATGAGCTTTATGAAATATTTAAGCAGGCCATAGTTAAACTACTCAGGCCAGAAAATCTCAACACCCTGTGTTAGGGTAAAGGAGGCAGGCATGAAAAAGTCAAACATAAGTACAAGCACCTCTGCAACGTGAAGGATGCACACATAAGGTTGAACAAAGGTGGGGGAAATGGGGCGGGTATACTTTACATACTTTCACAAGTATGTTTCAAATTTTACAGGTTTTCGAGTACGCCTTCACGTTTGCCTTTGATGTGCTTGTAAAAGGAAGGCGAAAGGCCTGTCACTTTTTTAAACTGGCTGGACAAATGGGCGACACTGCTGTAATGCAGGCGATGGGCAATTTCAGTAAGGGTGAGGTTGTCGTAAAAGAGCAGCTCTTTTGCTTTCTCTATTTTATGGATGATGATGAACTGCTGAATGGTGATGCCTTTGACTTCGGAGAAGATGGTGGCCAGGTAGTTGTAGTTGTAACCCAGTTTTTCGCTGATGTAAACCGAGTAATTCACTTTCGGCTGTTCTTCCGAAGCATGGATCATGTCTGTGATCAGTGTCTTAATCTTATCGATCAGTTTGCTTTTGCTGTCATCGAGTAACTCCAGCCCAGCTTTGCTCAGGTTTTCTTTTAGCTGTTCAAGCTGGATGTCGGTAATATCTTTGTGTATCTCTACCACGCCCAGGTCTACTACCACATACTCTGATTGCAACCCAAGACTTATGAGTTCTTCCTGCACCAGTGCTTTGCAGCGGTTGCTGACCATGTACTTAATATATAATTTCATTTGTTTTTGTTTAGTGCATACTCAAATCCGGGAGTATGGTTCGGCGCTGCTGCTGGCAAAATGCTTAAAACCTGGTGCGAAGTGATGAGCAATGAGATCAGGATTTTTCGAAAAGCTGTAAAACAGGTTCTGTGATTTGTACTTATGACGTTTGTGCGCCAACATTAATTCATTAAGCGGTAAAGTATAATTAAAGTGGAGATCAAAGCGGGTTAAAGTTATATTATGGGTTGGCTTAAAGTAAAGCAATTTGTCCTATCGCTAACTACCGGGTTTTAAACCGGAACATCAGCAACAGGACAGATTTTAACTAACTGGCTAAAGTTGATTAATGTATGGCTATACCAATGGTAGAAACACCTGTGGAAAGATCAAGGAAGGCGCCAACTCTGTTATTAAAATGGTATTCTGTACCTATGTGCAGATCCAGGAATAAAGGGTTCCCTCTGCGGTAATAGTTTTTGTCTCCATCATAACCATTATCCCAACCAGAGTTTATGATTGAAAGCCCTACTGAACCGGCCATATAGAAATCCCATTTCGAGTTAGCATTCAATATATCATCAAAGTAATAAGTGCCTTTAGCACCGATCGGGATCACCGTTTCATGATAAGTATAATAGGTGTTGTTATTTCTATAATCATTTGAGAAAGTAGAGAAGCTTATAAAGGGAGCCACGGTAAAGTTTTTGGCTACATCAAATTCATAGTTAATGTTGAAAACGGGTAACGAACGGTTGGCATATTTGTAGTAGCCGCCATAGCCGCCAATGCCTACACCCAAATTTAACGTGCTGCCATGCTTTTCCTGGGCAGACGCATTAAACTGGAAAAAGCTGATACACAAGATGGTTAATGCGATTGTAAATAATCTTTTCATATGATGGATTTTAAATTCTTGTTAAAGATGATGTTATACTTTGCAGGTATATTATAGCAAAGCCTATATGGAAGGGAAATGGGTTGAATCTCGAATTGCAGCACTACTGAATCTGCCTTTCAAATGGATATGAAAAGCAGCGTAAACTTGCCTTACTGTAATGGCTATTGTGTGAATTTGTACTCAGGAGGCTGGTCTTAGACTTTTAACCTTATGATTGGAAGATCTGCATTAGCGCTGCACATCTTTTTTTATGCCTTGCTGGCATGCCGTTGA
>NZ_JSYF01000641.1:0-1463 GCF_054824225.1 Pontibacter sp. HJ8 | reverse complement strand
AGCCGTATTTGATTGTATCCGTTTTTCCTGGCCATTTGACAATTTCATTCTCATCAGCAATGACACCTGTTTCAAGTGCAATTAAGGTATTGAGTATTTTAAAAGTGGATGCCGGAAGCGTTCCGACATGACTGTCATGGATATTACTGGATATCCATTTTTTTGCCTGGTAGTCATATAAGGTGATACTTCCTTGTATTCTACAATCTTGGAAGGGCTTCTCTAAATCAGTCTGCCCACTTACCCGCAGGGCAATGAAAAATAAAAGGAGTGTTACCGCTAATCTCATTTCTGAATTGTTTGAATGACGCACAACATGGAAAGTATTGCCGCTGTGCGGATAGACCGCGTTGCAACAGCTTGTTACCTTTTACAGCTAAAAAGATTGTTTTTTGGAAAGATAAGCATACCCTCTGCATAGCGGCAATACGGTGTTTGCATTCGTTTTATTTTCCAATAAGCACATTGTATTCGGTCGGGATTTCCACTCCTTGAAAATGGTTGGTCAAGCCATAAAACATAAAGGCTGTTACGATAATGCCCAAGGCCAAAATTGCTATTGCCTGACTTTGTGGTGTCCAGCCAAAGACAGCCTGTTTCATTTTCTTGCTGTGAATCGCTGCCGTATGCCCGAAAAATGAAATAGTGGCAAGCCCGTAATAGGGAATGAAAAACAGGTTGAAAGGAAAGGTATTCAATCCTGCCACACCATAATAAAAGTTGGTGTCCAGGTGCAAAACAGTACGACCAACTAATACTGAACCTACATGAATGACAAAGAAGACTGCCAGGTAAAGTCCTGTCCAAAGATGCAGTTTGTCGAAGTTACTGACAGCAGCCTTTTGGTTTTTCTTAAAGAGCTTTATGCCCGATACGATTTGCACAAGCACGGCCATCAATAAAAGACTCTCCACAAGCGCGTTGCGATAAAAAAGGCGCAGGCCTTTCATAACTTCTATATGCTGGTCAGCCCCTGCAATGCTATAGAGGTGGTTGAATAAATGGAGCCCGATAAAAACAGCTAGTATGATGCCAGATAAATAATGAAGTCTTGTAGTAGTCATTATTGATGGTGGGGGTTGGTGGCTCAAAATGTCGCATAACGGTCTTGCATGTGAGGTTAGCGGGGCGCAGTCAAAGCTTTGCTTATGTGCCGTGTTAGCGGGCCGTTATTTATTCAATATTGTTCTTGGCAATTCTAAACCCAAGGTCGTCAATTTTAACGGATGATTTCCCCTTTGGGTAGTCGCCATTACACTTCGTTCTACATCGCACCAACCACAAGAGAATTCTGTTTTACCCGTGATCATTTAGTAGACAGTACTTTTATAGCTTCTGACTGAGAAGTAACAAAGTTGATTTGTTTGCCTTTGTTGCTTTCTAAAATGAAGTCATGAATACTCTTGCGGGTATATTTTGAGAAGTCGCCAACGATAGCCAAACGAACACGATAATTGGAAAAC
>NZ_JSYF01000640.1:0-824 GCF_054824225.1 Pontibacter sp. HJ8 | reverse complement strand
CATACTTGCCGAAACCAATTGGAAAGCCATACAAGAACAGAAAACCGAGGTAGTGGTGCTGCCCTGGGGAGCCACCGAAGCCCATAACTACCACTTGCCCTACGCCACCGACAACATACAGGCCGAAGCCGTAGCCGCCGAAGCCGCCCGGCTGGCCTGGGAAGCGGGCACCAAAGTCATGGTGCTACCCGCCATACCATTTGGCGTCAACACCGGGCAGGCCGACATTACCCTGGACATCAACCTGAACCCGAGCACACAGCTCTCTATCCTCGATAATATTGTAGCTGTGCTCAACCGGCAGGGTATACACAAGCTGCTCGTGGTCAACGGGCACGGGGGCAACGATTTTAAGCCGATGCTGCGCGAACTGGGCCTCCGTTATCCGGACATGTTCCTGGTCACCTGCAACTGGTTTCAGACCGCCGATCGCCGGCAGTTCTTCGAGCGCCCCGGCGACCATGCCGATGAGATGGAAACCAGCATGATCCAGTACCTGCGCCCCGACCTGACGCGCCCGTTGGAAGAAGCAGGAGATGGGAGAGAATATAAATCAAAGCTGGCCGCTATTCGCGAAGGCTGGGCCTGGTCGGAACGTTTGTGGTCGCAGGCCACTGAAGATACCGGCGTAGGTAACCCGGCAGCCGCCACCCCTGAAAAGGGCCAGGCCTTCTTTGAGGCCACAACCCGCAACATAGCGGGCCTGCTCACCGAGTTAGCCACCGTAGACCCTAAAGACAGGTATATCCGTTGATGATCGTAGGGACAGGTTGCGCCTGTCCGGATCGTGCACCAGGTATAGGTATAGGTATAGCGGGTCAGGA
>NZ_JSYF01000639.1:0-642 GCF_054824225.1 Pontibacter sp. HJ8 | reverse complement strand
CGATTATTTAAGGTATAACGGCGACCTGATTGTCATGACAACCCTTATCCTGATCGCCGGCGGGATCATGACAGGACTCACGATCGGGCTATTTTCATTGATTGGATTTCAGATCGAGCAATTTTACTTTGATTACGTTGGGATATTCGGGCTGGCAGCTGCGCCCATAGTGGGTACCTACCTGACCCAAACCAATCCGCAGCTGGTCAATAAAGTCTCACCGGTAATTGCTAAGATCTTCAGTCCGCTGGTGCTGGTCATGCTGGTTATTTACCTTTTTGCCATCTTATACTCAGGCAAAGACCCCTACAACGACCGCGAGTTTCTGATCATTTTCAATTTACTCCTGATCGGGGTGATGGCGATCATTTTTTTCTCCATAGCAGAAAGCTCCAAAACAACCGAAAACACCACTGCTACCTGGGTACTTTTCCTTTTATCTGCGGTAACGGTCGTGGTCAATGGTGTCGCGCTGTCGGCCATTGTATTCCGGATCGCGGAATGGGGCATTACCCCAAACAGACTGGCTGTGCTGGGCGGAAATTTACTCATGCTGCTGAACTTGCTGTTTATAACCCTACTGCTTTTCAGGTCCCTCACAAAGAAAGCGGACATAGCCGCAGTCGGGAAAACAATCGCCTT
>NZ_JSYF01000091.1:0-18232 GCF_054824225.1 Pontibacter sp. HJ8 | reverse complement strand
CCCGCCGGCCAGGCGAAGCAATGAAACAACACTAGTAGCAAGTTGGATGAAGCACCAACTATAAAGCAGGTATAGCATAATCAAGGTATAGCATAAAAAGAAAGAGAGTACATGAGTTGATATAGAATCTTTAAATTCAAATGGCCTCCTACCATGAATGACAACAGCGGCATACTGGAGCAACTAAAGGCACGGTACGGTGAAGACACGTTCACGACCCAGACAACCCGGGATGAGATCCTCACCCTCTGGCTGCCCGTGGACCATGTACCGGATGTACTTAAATTCCTCAAGCAAGATCTTCCTGATCCCTTCCTGCTGCTTTTCGACCTGACAGCTATTGACGAGCGGACACGCAAGCCTGAAAACGGACACATCCCCAATACCTTCACGCTCATTTACCACCTCTTCTCTTTCAAACGCAATACGTTTTTAAGGCTCAAAGCCGGCCTGAAAGGCGACTTCCCCAAGGCACCGAGCATCAGCGGGCTTTGGGCCAACGCCAATTGGTATGAGCGCGAGGTATACGATATGTTCGGTATCCGTTTCGAGGGGCACCCGCATCTTTCGCGCATCCTGATGCCACGCACCTGGATCGGCCATCCGCTTCGCAAAGAGCACCCGGCCCGGGCTACGGAGATGGGACCTTTCCAACTCTATGACGATAAAATTGACCTGGAGCAGTCGGCGCTGCAGTTCAAGCCCGAAGAATGGGGACTAAAACGCGAGAGCGAAGACAGTGACTTTATGTTCCTCAACATCGGTCCGCAGCACCCTGGCACGCACGGCGTGCTGCGCATCATTCTGCAGCTGGATGGCGAAGACATCGTGGATGCTATACCTGATATTGGCTTCCACCATCGCGGAGCCGAGAAAATGGGCGAGCGCCAGTCCTGGCATACCTACATCCCCTATACCGACCGGGTCGATTACCTGGGCGGCGTGATGAACAACCTCGCTTACCTGCAGGCCGTGGAAAAACTGGCAGGTATAGAAGTGCCGGACCGGGTGAAGTATATCCGCGTGATGCTCTGCGAACTCTTCCGCATTGCCAGTCACCTGGTCTGGTATGGCACCTTCGCGCAGGACGTGGGTCAACTCTCTCCGGTGTTCTATATGTTCACCGACCGTGAAAAGATTTTCGACATCATCGAAGGTGTAACCGGTGGCCGCATGCACCCGAACTGGTTCCGCATCGGCGGCGTAGCGCAGGACCTGCCCAAAGGCTGGGAACAGCTTGTGCAGCGTTTCCTCGACTACTTCCCCAAACGCCTGAAAGAATACGATGCCATGGTGATGAAGAACAGCCTCTTCAAAGCCCGCACGGTCGGTATCGGCATTTTCACCAAGGAAGAGGCCATTGAATGGGGCGTGACCGGACCAAACCTGCGGGCCTGCGGTTTTGAGTGGGACTTCCGCAAAATGCGCCCTTATTCCGGCTACGAGTTATTCGACTTTGAAGTACCTACCGCCAACAATGGCGACTGCTACGACCGGGCCGTGGTACGGGTAGCCGAGATGCGCCAGAGTTTGCGTATCATCGAGCAATGCGTGAAGAACATGCCGGCCGGGCCTTTCAAGTCGGACCACCCGATCACTACGCCGCCTGTTAAGAAAGACACCATGCACGACATTGAAACACTCATCACCCACTTTCTGGGCGTGAGCTGGGGGCCGGTGATACCACCCGGCGAAGCGATGAGCTGCATAGAAGCTACCAAAGGAGCGAACGGTTACTATCTGACCAGTGACGGGAATACTTCCCCTTACCGGGTACGCATCCGCACTCCCTCCTTCCCGCACATGCAAATGCTCCCATACATCACCAAAGGCTATACCGTAGCGGATTTGCTGTCCATCTTGGGTGCAATGGATTATGTGCTGGCGGACATTGACAGGTGATTTGAGATTGGGAGTTTAGGAGGTAGAAAGTTAAGAGTTTGAAAAGGTATAGCTGTAGGGGCAGGTCGCGACCTGTCCGAATCGTGCACCGGTAATTGTGCACCAGCAATCAACAATTTTACAATTCAGCAATTTAAAATTAAACCACATGCTGACCACCGAAGAAAAACACAAGATCGACCACGAAGTAAGCTTGGTGCCATCGCCCAAGAATGCCTGCATAGAGGCGCTGAAGATCGTGCAGCAAAGCCATGGCTGGGTATCAGACGAAAGCCTGAAGGATGTGGCGGATTATGTGGGGATGTCGCCGGCGGAGCTGGATAGTGTGGCCACCTTCTACAACCTTATTTTCAGGAGCCCGGTGGGACGGCATGTGATACTGGTGTGCGACAGCATCAGTTGCTGGGTGATGGGCTATGAAGGAATCCGCGACCACCTCTACAGCAAACTCAACATTCAGTACGGCCAGACCACCGAAGACGGCCGCTATACCTTGCTACCCAACTGCTGCCTCGGCACCTGCGACCGGGCCCCTGCCCTGATGATTGACAACGATTTGTACCGTGACCTGACGGTGGAACAACTGGACGAGATTCTGGAAAAGTATACCTAAAACCAAAGCGGGCATACCTATGGAAAAGCCCCTGACCCAACACATTGTCCCCGGACGCGCGCCACTTTCCCTCAAAGAATATGAGCAGGTGGGCGGTTACCAGTCTGTGCGCAAAATCCTCAAAGAGATGGCCCCTGCCGAAGTGCAGACCTTGGTCAAAGACTCGAACCTGCGCGGACGCGGGGGAGCGGGTTTTAACACCGGCCTCAAGTGGAGCTTTGTGCCCATGGGTCCGGAAGCGGCCAAGCCCAAGTACCTGGTGGCCAATGCCGACGAGATGGAGCCGGGCACCTTCAAGGACCGAGTGCTGTTGGAAGGCAATCCGCACCAGTTGATCGAAGGGATGATCGTGGCGGCTTATGCCATCGACGCCAGCATTTCCTACATCTTCATGCGCTGGGCCTATAAACTGGCGGCCCGGGAAATCATCAAAGCCATTGACGAAGCCTACGAAGTAGGCTATCTGGGCGAAAATATACTAGGCTCGGGATTCAGTCTGGACATGCACCTGCATACCGGCGTGGGCAGGTATATGTGCGGCGAAGAAACTGCTTTGCTCAATGCCCTGGAAGGCAAGCGAGCCAACCCGCGCGCCAAGCCGCCCTTCCCGCAGGTAAGCGGCCTGTTTGGTAAGCCCACGATCGTGAACAACGTGGAGACGCTTTGTTGCCTGCCGCACATCATCAACAAGGGCGCTGACTGGTTCAAGGGCCTGAGCAAAACCCAGGACGCCGGTACCAAGCTCTACGGCATCAGCGGCCGCGTGAAAACACCCGGTTGCTGGGAATTGCCGATGGGCACCACCATCCGCGAACTCATAGAAGAGCACGGTGGCGGCATGCAGGACGGTTATCTCTTCAAAGGACTCTTGCCCGGCGGCGCTTCTACCGATTTCCTGGTAGAGGAGCACCTGGACCTGCCGATGGACTATACCGCCATACAGGCAGCCGGCAGTCGTATGGGAACGGGCACGATGATTATCCTCGACGATCAGACCTGCCCTGTTGGTTTCGTGCACAACCTGCAGCACTTCTTTGCGCAGGAGTCCTGCGGATTCTGTACACCCTGCCGCGAAGGCCTGCCCTGGGTGGAGAAGATCCTGCTGGCTATAGACCGTGGCGAAGGCAAGCCCGAACACCTGCTCACCCTCGACTTTCATACCAAATACCTCGGCCCCGGCAACACGTTTTGTGCGCTGGCACCCGGTGCTATGGAACCCCTGCAGAGCGCTCTGAAATACTTCAGGGAGGATTTTGAACGGCACATTCACGAACAACACTGTCCCTGGAGCAAAGCGAAAGTATGGCAACCATCTATATAGAGAATACACCCTACGAAGTACCAACCGGCAAAAACCTGCTGGAAGCTGTCCTCTCCCTCGGCAAGGATCTTCCCTACTTCTGCTGGCACCCAGCCATGGGCTCCATAGGCGCCTGCCGCCAGTGCGCCGTGAAGGTATACAAGGACGAAAACGACACCAAGGGTAAGCTCTTTATGTCCTGCATGGAGCAGGTGCGCGACGGCATGCGTCTTTCCATCGCCGACATGGAAGCCAAGGAGTTCCGGGCGCACATCATCGGCTGGCTCATGACCAACCACCCGCACGACTGCGCCGTCTGCGACGAAGGCGGCGCCTGTCACCTGCAGGATATGACCGTGATGACGGGCCACAACTACCGCCAGTACCGTTTTGACAAGCGCACTTACATTAACCAGTACCTGGGGCCCTTCCTGAACCACGAAATGAACCGCTGCATCCAGTGCTACCGCTGTGTGCGCTACTATAAAGATTATGCCGGCGGCAAAGATCTGGATGTATTTGCTGCCCACAACCACCTGTACTTTGGCCGCCACGAAGACGGCGTGCTGGAAAGCGAATTCAGCGGCAACCTAGCGGAAGTTTGCCCGACGGGTGTGTTCACCGACAAGACACTCAAGCAGCACTATACCCGCAAATGGGACCTCACCATGGCCCCTTCCGTGTGCCACCACTGCAGCCTGGGCTGTAACATCACGGCTGGGGAACGCTACGGCACCCTGCGCAACATCACCAACCGGTACAACGGCGAAGTGAACGGCTACTTCCTCTGTGACCGTGGCCGGTTTGGCTATGAGCACGTGAACAATGTGGGCCGCATCCGCAAGCCGTTGGTGCGAAGTCAGCTGCCCGAAGCCACCGACAAGTACACTGCTCTGCAGGCAACAGCGGGCGCTTACCGGACCGGCCGGGTAATCGGGATAGGCTCCCCACGCGCTTCGCTGGAATCTAATTTTGTCCTGAAAACGCTGGTTGGTGAAGACAACTTCCATCACGGCGTATCCGATACGGAGCACGACCTGGTGTGCCTGGGCCTGAAGATCTTGAAAGAAGGAGCCGCCCGGACGCCCTCGTTGCGGGAAGTGGAACAGGCGGATGCTGTGTTTATCCTGGGCGAAGACCTGACGAATACAGCTCCTATGCTCGCCCTGGCCGTGCGGCAATCCGTTCGGAGGCAACCGGCCCTGGAGCATATCTCCAAAGCCAATATACCCGTCTGGCAGGATGCTGCGGTACGGGAACTAGTGCAGGAAGGAAAAGGACCGCTCTTTATAGCCGGCGTACATGATTCGAAGCTGGATGAAATCGCTACCCAGACATTTTACGACTCACCTGATGCCCTGGCACGGCTGGGATTCGCCGTAGCTAATTTTATACATGCCAGTTGTCCGGATGTGCCCGGGCTCAACGAAGATGAGCTGCAGCTGGCCAAACAGATTGCCGACACCTTGATGGCAGCAGAAAAACCGCTCATTATCTCCGGCACACACAGCGGCAGTGAACGCGTACTCATGGCCTCGGCCAACATTGCCAATGCCCTGGTCGCAAAGGGAAAAGAAGCAGGCATCGTTCTTACCTTCCCGGAATGCAACAGCCTGGGTCTGGCTATGCTGGGAGGTCATAAACTCGATTCGGCTTTCGAAGCCGTACTCAATGGGTATGCCGATACGGTCATCCTCCTGGAAAATGACCTCTACCGCCGTGCTGGTGCCGGCCGGGTAACGAACTTCCTGAAGACCTGCAAGAATGTTATCGTGCTGGACAACCTACATCATGCAACGAGCGAGGAGGCCAGTATACTGCTATCTGCCGGCACGTTTGCCGAGGCCGATGGCACGCTCATCAACAACGAGGGACGCGCGCAGCGCTTCTTCCAGGTATACCCAACGTCTGAGGACATACAGGAGAGCTGGCGCTGGCTGGGAGAATTGGGAACACTACTGGCTCACGACCAGATCAGCAAATGGCACGGCCTGGAAGATATTCTGCAGGCGATCGTTCGGGAGCAACCGGAGCTGAAAGGGATTGACACGCTTGTTCCTGATACGGATTTCCGCATTGCCGGACAAAAAATACCCCGGGCGCCCCACCGTTTCAGTGGCCGCACCTCCATGCTGGCCAATATCAACGTCAACGAGCCCAAACCGCCGGTAGACCCCGACGCGCCGCTCTCCTATACCATGGAGGGCTACCGCGGCCAGCCGCCTTCGTCCCTGATCCCGTTCTTCTGGGCACCTGGCTGGAACTCGGTGCAGTCTACAAACAAATACCAGCAGGAAGTCGGGGGTTCCCTCAAAGGGGGTGATCCGGGACTGCGGCTCCTGAAACCGGCGGCGACGCATACCGAATCTTTCTCGACGGCCGTGCCTCAGAAGTTCCAACCGCTGGAGGGGCATCTGTTTATGTTGCCGCTACACCATATTTTCGGCACCGAGGAGCTGAGTATGCATTCGCCCTCCATTGCTGAACGCGCCCCCGAACCCTACGTGCTGCTCAACCAGGATGACGCTGTTCTGATGAAGCTGCAGGAAGGGCAGACCCTGAGCTTTACAATTGAAGGCCAGGTTTACCAACTGCCTGTCAGGATAAGCCCCCGCATCCGAAGCGGTACTGCCGGATTGCCCGTTGGTCTGCCTGCTATACCTTTTGCCGAACTGCCTGCCTGGGCCATACTTAACCGAGACTTCACATGGAAGCAGCAACCCCAAACTACTTACTGATCATCGGCGGCGTGCTGTTCGTCATGTTGAACGTGGCGGCACTGCTTATCTGGGTGGAGCGTCGCCTGCTGGCCCTGTTCCAGGACCGGTATGGCCCCAACCGGGCGGGCCCTTTTGGTCTGCTCATCGTAGCAGCCGACTCCATCAAGCTCTTCTTCAAGCAGGATTGGATTCCGCCCTTTGCCGATAAGCCGGTTTTTGTGCTGGCACCTGCCATTGTGGTAGTCACGGTGCTGATGAGCTTTGTGGTGATCCCGTTTGCGCCGGGCGTTATCGTGGCCGACCTCAACATCGGTTTGCTGTTCTTCCTGGCCATGTCCTCGATGGGCGCTTACAGCATCATCCTCGGCGGCTGGGCATCCAACAACAAGTACAGCTTGCTGGGGGCCATGCGCGGCGCGGCGCAGATGATCTCCTACGAAGTTTTCATGGGCCTTTCGCTGATGGGTGTGGTGCTGATGACCGGCTCCTTCAGCCTGCGTGAAATTGTGGAAGCACAGAGGGGTCTCTGGTTTGTTGTTCCGCAGTTCGTCGGTTTCATCATCTTCTTCATAGCAGGTATAGCCGAAACGCACCGCCTGCCACTGGACATTCCGGAGTCGGAGAGCGAGCTGATCGCGGGTTTCCACTCGGAGTATTCGGGAATGAAATTCGGCATGTTTTTCATTGGCGAGTACATGGGTATCACGCTCATTTCCTGCATGATGGTCACGCTGTTCTTTGGAGGTTGGCTG
This sequence comes from Pontibacter sp. HJ8, assembly GCF_054824225.1. Taxonomy (NCBI): domain Bacteria; kingdom Pseudomonadati; phylum Bacteroidota; class Cytophagia; order Cytophagales; family Hymenobacteraceae; genus Pontibacter; species Pontibacter sp. HJ8. The sequence goes on along the minus strand of NZ_JSYF01000091.1, from coordinate 10,945 downwards.
GGCCCTGATTTTCTGCCGCCCATCGTGTGGTTCATCCTCAAAACAGCCTTCTTCCTCTGCATTTTCATCCTGCTGCGCGCCTCCATGCCGCGCCCCAGGTATGACCAGTTGATGGAGTATGGCTGGAAGATCCTGCTGCCGCTGACATTGGTGAATCTTGTGGTGACGGCGGGTGTGATGCTGTGGTTGAACGAAGGCTGAATTTTGAATGAGTGAATGAATATCAACATGTCATTTCGAATATTCTTGAGGCGCGAGCCAACGAGAGCCAGCGTAGCTGAGGGAGATCTGAAACAGTTTGGTGATCATCAGAATCCGGATTGCTCGCGGCGCCCAAAGTGACAAGTTAAAAGAAACAACGATAAACGAAAGGAGCACTTATGTTTAGTTTATTGCGCAGTATGTGGCTCACGTTTCTGCATGCGTTTCACAAGCGGGATACCATTCTGTATCCGGAGCAGAAGGCCATACTCCCGACCCGTTGGCGTGGCCGGATTGTGCTGACGCGCGACCCCGATGGGGGCGAACGCTGTGTGGCCTGCAATCTTTGCGCCGCCGCCTGCCCCGTGGACTGCATTTCGCTGCAGGCCACCGAGGACGAGACCGGCCGCCGCTATCCCGACTTTTTCAGAATCAATTTTTCGCGCTGCATTTTCTGTGGTTTCTGCGAAGAGGCCTGCCCGACCTATGCCATCCAGCTCATCCCTGACTTCGAGATGGGCGAATACAACCGCCAGAACCTGGTGTATGAAAAGAAAGAACTGCTCGTGGACGGCCAGGGAAAGTACCCGGGCTACAACTACTACAAGGTAGCCGGTATGGCCATTGGCGGAAAAGGAAAAGGCGAAGCCGAGAACGAAGCGCCTCCTGTAAACATCAAAAGCTTAATCCCCTAGCCTATGGAACTGACCTTTTATATAGCCGCAGCCGTGTCCGTGCTGGCCACCATCATGGTCATCACGCGCTACAACATGATACACGCCCTGCTCTACCTGGTGGTGTCCTTCCTGGCCGTAGCCGTGGTATTCTTTACCCTGGGCGCTCCTTTTATGGCCGCCCTGGAAGTGATCGTATACGCCGGCGCCATCGTGGTGCTCATCATCTTTGTGATCATGATGCTGAGCCTCACCCACGAGGATGTGGAGCGGGAAAAAGAGTGGCTCAAGCCCAGCGTATGGGCAGGTCCTGCCCTGCTCTCGCTGGTGCTGCTGGCCGAACTGGTATACCTGGTAGCTACGTCTGATCTGACCGTTCCCCCTGCTGCCGGTGCCTATGTGGATGCCAAAGCGGTCGGCCTGGCACTGTACGGACCTTATGTGTTGGGAGTGCAGTTGAGCGGCATTCTGCTCATGGCTGGGATCGTGGGCGCTTATCACCTGGGCCGGCAGAAGAAGAAAGTCATCCACCGGTTTTTGCAGGAAAAGCCTGCGACAGAAAGGAGCGCTGCCCTATGAGTACTGTTTCGATGGAAGCCGGCTTGCTGCTGGCAGGAGCTCTTTTTATGCTGGGGCTGGTCAGTGTGATGATTCGCCGCAACATCATCTTCATGCTCATTTCGGTGGAGATCATGCTCAACGCCGCCGGGCTGGCCTTTATCGTGGCGGGCAGCCACTGGGCGCAGCCGGACGGACAGATCATGTTCATCTTCATTCTCACCATGGCCGCCGCCGAAGTATCGGTTGGCCTGGCGCTGATCCTGCAGATACATCACCAACTGAAAACATTGAACAGTGACGCAGCTAACTTTATGAAAGGATAACGCTATGGCAGACTATCTCTGGTTAATTCCCGCCCTGCCCTTTGCCGGCGCCCTGCTGCTGGCTCTGTTCGGCGGCCGCATCTCCCGCTCGCTGGTCTCGGCTATCGGGGTGGGCAGTGTAGGTATAGCGGCAGCCATTACGCTATTGCTGGGCTTTGAATTTTTGAGTTCACGCCCGGCTTTTATCCGGCAGGAGGTATGGCAGTGGTTTGATGTGGCGGGCTTCAGCCCATCCATCGCCTTTCACCTGGACGCGCATTCGATGGTGTTCATTTTCGTCATCACCTTCGTCGGATTTTTGATCCACATCTACTCCACCGAGTACATGGCCGAAGACCAGGACTACGCCCGCTTCTTTGCCTGCATGAATCTTTTTGTAGGCTCCATGCTCGTGCTGGTGCTGGGCGATAATTTGCTTTTGCTATACCTGGGCTGGGAAGGCGTGGGCCTCTGCTCCTACCTGCTCATTGGCTTCTGGTACAAGGAACCGGCTAACGGGTACGCCGCCCGTAAGGCCTTCATCATCACGCGCGTAGGCGACACGGCCATGGCCATCGGCCTATTCATGCTCTTCCAGACCTTCGGAACGCTGCATATTCAGAGTATCTCAACTGAAGCGGTACAAACCTGGAATGTCGGGGCCGAAACGGCGGTCATCATTGCTTTCTTGCTACTGGGTGGTGCCGTAGGTAAATCCGGGCAGTTGCCGTTGCAAACCTGGTTGCCGGATGCCATGGCGGGTCCTACGCCGGTGAGTGCTTTGATACACGCCGCTACCATGGTAACAGCCGGCGTATACCTGATCGCACGCATGCACGTCATCTTTGAGCTGGCTCCTGTTGCCATGACGGCCGTGGCGGTGATTGGTGCCATCACATTGCTCCTCGCGGGCTTTGCGGCGCTCACCCAGTACGACCTCAAACGGGTCCTCGCCTACTCCACCATCAGCCAGATCGGCTACATGTTTCTGGCACTGGGTGTGGGTGCCTGGTCGGCGGGCGTGTTCCACTTCATGATTCACGGTTTCTTCAAGGCGCTGCTCTTCCTGTGTGCCGGGGCCATCATCCTGGCGCTGCACCACGAGCAGGACATGCGGCAGATGGGCGGGCTGCGCCAAAAGCTGCCGGTGGTCTTCTATACCTTCCTGATAGGCGCAGCGTCGCTCGCGGCTTTTCCGCTGGTGTCGGCGGGCTTCTACAGCAAAGACCAGATCCTGTGGTTGCAGCTGGCCGGGGAGAACGGCAACATCTGGCTATACCTGGCGGGCCTGCTCGGGGCTTTCATCACCTCTGTCTATACCTTCCGGATGGTGTTTATGACCTTTTATGGCGAAGCGAAAACGCATGTGGGCCATAAGCCGACGCTGGCGATCACGGTGCCGCTCATCATCCTGGGAGTGCTTTCTTTTGCAGGCGGCTTTATCGAACTGCCGCACAACTTCGGCCATGTGGTGCTCTTTTCCGACTTCCTGGCCCCTATCCTTCCGGCAGTGAATGTGGTGGAGGATTTCAGCCAGTACGAATGGATGGTGCAGTTGCTGGCAGCCGTTGTTTCGTTGAGCGGCATTTACATCGCTTACCTGTTTTACTACAAAAAACCGGTGCTCCTCGAACGCCTGCACCGCTCAGAAATTGCGATGGGTCTACATGCTTTCTGGCACTCCGGCTGGGGCTTTGACCAGTTGTACGACGCCCTGATCGTGCGGCCTTATGTATACCTGGCGAAGGTGAATAAACGCGACATCATCGATTACGCCTATACCTCTGTGGCCAACCTGACGCAGGGACTGCATGAGCTGTTTGCCCGTACCCAGACCGGCGTCATGCGCAACTACGTGATGGGCGTAGTGGTCGGGGCTATTATGATTCTCACCATAAGTCTGCTGCTATGATACTCGTCTGGCTCCTTGTCATACTGATGGCCGGCGGCGTGCTGGCCTGGATATCCCGGAAAGTGCACCGCGACCTGCCCCGCTGGATTGCCCTGGTTTCGGTGCTGGCTGCTTTTGGGCTCACGCTCTACCTGTGGCTCGAACAACCGCCCCTTTCCGCGGGCTCCGCCTGGCTCATTCGCTACGACGCCCCCTGGATTCCGCAATGGGGTATTCACATTCGCCTGGCGCTGGACGGCCTGAGCCTGCTCCTGCTGCTGCTCACCTTTTTTCTGGGGCTGCTGTCGGTGCTCATTTCGTGGCGGGAGATCCAGAGCAAGATCGGCTTCTTTCACTTCAACCTGCTCTGGGTGCTGGCAGGTATAACCGGCGTGTTCCTCACCATGGACCTCTTCCTGTTCTACTTTTTCTGGGAGGTCATGCTCATTCCAATGTACTTCCTGATCGGGATTTGGGGGCACGAGAACCGGACCTATGCTGCCTACAAATTCTTCATTTTTACGCAGGCTTCCGGGCTGCTCATGCTGCTGGCGATACTCGGGCTTTACTTCATACACGGCAGTCAGACGGGCACCTATACCTTCAATTATTTTGAATTGCTGAACACCACGCTGACACCGGAAGCGGCGCGCCTGCTCATGTTCGGGTTCCTGGCTGCCTTCCTGGTGAAGCTGCCAGTGGTGCCCTTCCATTCCTGGCTCCCCGACGCACACTCGCAGGCCCCCACGGCGGGCAGTGTGATACTGGCGGGATTGCTGCTTAAGACGGGAGCCTACGGCCTGCTGCGCTTTGTCATTCCGCTTTTCCCGACGGCTACCGTGGAGTTTGCGCCCTGGGCCATGCTGCTGGGTGTGATTGGCATCCTCTACGGCGCTATCCTGGCTTTTTCGCAAACCGACCTCAAACGACTGGTCGCCTATACCAGCGTGAGCCACATGGGCTTTGTGATACTGGGCGTATTTGCCTTCAACGAGTGGGCGCTGCAGGGGGTGGTCATGCAGATGATCACGCACGGACTAAGCACGGGAGCGCTCTTCATCATCGCCGGCTTCCTGTACGAGCGGCTCCATACCCGCGACATCCGGCAGATGGGCGGCTTCTGGTCCACGGCCCCGAAGATGGGGGTCATGACCCTTGTGTTCGTGATGGCCTCGCTCGGCCTACCCGGACTTGGCAACTTCATTGCGGAGTTCCTTACGCTGGTGGGCTCCTGGCAGGCTAACAATTGGCTGACGGTTTTTGCGACCATCGGACTGGTACTGGCCACCGCTTACTCACTCCGCATCATACAAAAGGTGTTTCTGGAGTCTGATCGTATGGGGGAGGCCCTGCCCGACATGAAGCCACGCGAAATATTGATTGCCATACCGCTGGTCACCCTGATTTTGTGGCTGGGGCTGTACCCGCAGCCGGTGCTGGATCTTACCAGGCCGTCCGTACAGGAGCAGTTGCAGGCCTATACAGAATCGCCGGTAGAGCCAGAACACCTGGCAAAAGCAAAGGAAAACAAAACGGAAGCAAGCATCGGGAAATCTGAAGAAACAAACACGCTTCAAATTCCCACATCTTCAAATCTTCAAATTAAGAATCATGACGCTAAATGATTTCCAACATCTGATGCCACTGCTCATTCTCACATTTGCCGTGCTGATCACCATGCTGGTCATAGCCGTTGGGCGTAACCATAAGATTATTTATGTGATCACAGCCCTCTCGTTCCTGGCGGCTTTCGGATCGCTCTTCGAGCTAAAAAATGTGAACCGCTATACCCTGGAGCCGCTCTTTGTGATCGATGGCTTCGGCGTCTTTTACATCGGGCTTATCCTGCTGACCGCACTGCTGATCAGCATGCTGTCCTATGCCTATTTTGAGCAACGGGAAGAGCGCAAGGAAGAGTATTACATCCTGCTCATTCTGGCTACGATCGGGGCCTGCGTGCTCGTCATCAGCAAGCACTTCGCTTCGTTGTTTCTGGGTTTGGAAATACTGAGTGTGGCCCTGTATTCGCTTATTGCTTACCTCCGCACGCGGGAGCGCTCGGACGAGGCAGGTATAAAATATTTGATCCTGGCAGCCTTCTCTTCGGCCTTCCTGCTCTTCGGGATGGCGCTGGTATACGCCAGCACCGGCACCATGGAATTTGCAGGTATAGCCCGTGCTATTTCCGGCTTTCAGGAACTCCCCCTGCTGCTGCTCACGGGCTTTGGCATGATGATCGTCGGCATTGGTTTTAAGCTTAGCGTCGTGCCTTTCCACATGTGGGCGCCGGATGTGTATGAAGGGGCTCCTGCTCCGGTCACCGCTTTTATTGCCACCGTATCCAAAGGGGGCGTACTGGGCGTGCTCATTCGCTTTTTCATGGAAGTGGACGGCCACCGCTACCCCACGCTGGTGCTCATCTTCACCATCATTGCCGTTGCCTCCATGCTGGCGGGCAACCTGCTGGCCCTGTTGCAGGACAATGTCAAGCGCATACTCGCTTACTCCTCCATTGCACACCTGGGCTATTTGCTGGTAGCTTTCCTGGCCGGCAACGAGATGGGCGTGGAAGCCGTGACATTTTACCTGGTCGCTTACTTTATCACGACCGTTGGCGCCTTCGGCGTGATCGCCATGTTATCGGATACGGAGCGGGATGCCGAAGGGCTGGAGGATTACCGTGCCCTGCTCTGGCGCCGCCCCTGGACAGCAGCTGTCTTTGTAGCCATGCTGCTTTCGCTGGCAGGTATACCGCTCACGGCAGGCTTTGTAGGCAAGTTCTATATCCTGGCAGCGGGCGTCAATACGCAGTTGTGGCTGCTGGTACTGATGCTGGTACTCAACAGTGTGATCGGCCTGTTTTATTATATCCGGATCGTCGCCGTGATGTTCCAGCAACCGGAAGCCGACGCTGCCATTCAGCCGCGCAGCAGGCTGCGGCCTTCCATCTACCTGGCGAGTGTGGGCACGCTTACCGTGCTGGCGCTGCTGCTGGTCTGGATCGGCGTATACCCGTCCGGCTTGCTGCAGGTGATCGACGGATTGCTTTTCAATCCCCTTCCTTAGGTATACCGGAATAAGCGGGGCAGGCAGGAATGGATGCCTGCGGCCTGCTATACCTTGTCGTCATAAAAATGCTAACAGAACCTTATGAGCCCACAACACTAGGCTTCTGGGAAGAATACCTGGTGCAGATGCGGCCTTACCTCTTCTTTGTGTCCGGCGTGGCCGGGCTCACCGGACTGGCCATTGCCTATGCCACCACACCGGCTCCTGTGCTGAGCTTAGTGGCTGCCTTTATTCCGCTGTTCATGGCCTATGGCTTTGGGCAGGCCCTGACCGATTGTTTTCAAAAAGACCGGAATCGTTTGTCAGCACCCTCCAAGCCACTTTCTAAAGGTCTGCTGTATACCAAAGATGTAGCGGTCGTGAGTGTGGTTGGCTTGCTGACATGTGGGTTGATCCTGGTGAGCCTGCGGTTTTCAAACATCTACCTGGCGATCCTCTCTGTATTGGGGCTGGCTAGCTATACCTATGTAAAGCGACACTATTGGTGGGGCGGTCTGTTCTACAATGCCTTCCTGGTGCTGCTGCTGCCTGTCATGGCCTGTCTCAGCCTGGGCGGTAGCTGGCGCATGCTGCCCCTGCCTGTTTTCCTGCTCATTTTCTTTTCCTACAGCAGTTTTGTATTGAGCGGCTACCTGAAAAATCTTGCTGCTGACCGCGCCACCGGTTACCGCACGTTCTCCGTGCAGTTTGGATGGAACAAAACTGTTCTGGCCGGAAACATACTCGTACTGCTCAGCGCCAGCTGCTGCCTCTGGATGGTGTGGGGATCTATACCGGGTATGCTCCTGTGGTTGGCCGGCACAACGCTCGCGGTAAGGGGGCAATTTACAGCTTACCAGGTGCAGGCACGGAACCTAGCAAATTTCACCGGGCCTGTTCTTGCTGCCTTGCGTAGTTTCATCCTGTGGCAGCTGGCTGTCGTACTGACTTACCAGCCTGACTGGTGGGGCCAGGTGATCCCGTTCTATCTCCTGTTTGAATTAGCTTTGAATTTCCGCCCCGACAAGCAGCAGATCTAGCGCTAAAACACTTTATTAAAATGGAATTATCCCTAAATTAATCTTTATAAAGAGTAGTGAAATTTGAACCTAAACAATACTCAAGGGGCCCACATGGAGGAAAGTATAAGGTCAATATGTTTTTGTCCATATTAAAATCCATTGTAACTGTTTTGGGCGAACCGGCTTCCCCTGTTAATGTCAAATTTTCAATATTTTCATACTCGCCTTTGTTGTGATCGTACATGAAGTGTTGAGAATAAAACAACGTTAATTTATTGTCTTTAACTTCATATTTGCCTATTAACCTATGTCTGAATCCCAGTATATCTCCAGATGAGTTGATCACCTTTTCCAAATATTCAAAGCTGTTATCTTGCTTAAAATTATATCCTCTTTTAAGTTTTAATATATTGGAAGGCTCCACCTCTATAGACCATTTACCGAGTAAGGAATTTTTTATATTCATGGAGCTAGTTTTCTCATTAGAAAAGTCTTCCTTTTCGCAAGAGACAATGGCAAAGAATAGTAATCCACAGAAGAGGTAGCTAAATTTTTTCATTACTGAGCTTTTAGGTTATTGATTACTGCCATGACTCCACAAATGTCAGTATGGTTGCAAGTGCTTGTAAATTTTATCTAACTACTTTTGGTTAACCTGCGAGTAGGAGCACTTTGTCAAATTGCTCCTCTTATTTTCCTTTCATTCATAACCGGACGCGTTGTACCTTTATAACCAGGCGTCTATTGCTCCTGCTATACCTCGGATTTATGAGAATCATCCTTCTCCTTTTACTCACGATCGTGCTTGCTGCTCCTGTGGCTTCCGCTCAGAAAAGCGACAGCACCCGGGTCACATTTATACTGCAGTCTCCGGGCTTGCCGGACAGCAGCAAGGTCTACCTTACGGGCAGCCCTGCCGCCCTCGGGGAATGGAATCCGGCAAAAGTTGCCATGGAAAAAACCGGGGATCAAACCTGGAGCAAAACGGTATACCTGGAAAAAACAGGCTCGGTGCAATACAAGTATACACTTGGCTCCTGGGAGCGTCAGGCAACCCATGCCAACGGACAAGCCCTGCCCAATTTCACGCTTAAGTTCAGCGGGGATACAACCGTACGCAACGAAGTACAGCATTGGATAGCGCAACAAGCCTGGACCATCACCGGAGGTATAACCGGCACTGTGCAGTACCACCGCGCTATTGCGGGGAACGGGCTACAGAAAAGAGACCTGGTCGTGTGGCTGCCACCGGGCTATGAAAAAGGCAATAACCGCTACCCGGTGCTCTACCTGCATGACGGCCAGAACATAATGGACCCGGCAACCAGTTCCTTTGGTGTTGACTGGCGCGTAGACGAAACGGCCGACAGCCTGATACGAGCCGGTGAGATCAATCCCATGATCATCGTAGGCATCAACAACACCTCTGACCGGATGGACGAGTACACGCCCGGAGAGAAAGGAACCGCTTACATGGACCTTGTTGTGAACACCATAAAGCCGCTGGTAGACCAGCACTACCGCACCAAAACTGGCCCGAAACACACCCTGACGGGTGGTTCCTCTGCAGGAGGCATCATGGCTTTTATGCTGGCCTGGGAGCACCCGAACGTATTTTCGAAAGCCATCTGCATGTCGCCTGCCTTCAAGGTCATGCACATTGACTATGTGAAGGATGTCTTGGCCTACACGGGCAAAAAGAAGGTCCTTTTCTTTTACATTGATAACGGCGGCATTGACCTGGAGGAGAAGCTGCAGCCAGGTATAGACGAGATGCTGAACGCCCTGCAACAGAAGGGCTACCGGGAGGGCAAAGACTATTTCTGGGTCCGGGACCCGGAAGCACCCCACTTCGAATCTGCTTGGGCCAGGCGAATGCCGCTGGCGCTAAAACTCATGCAGGGAAAAAATTCACATAAGAAGAATAACTGACTACCAGCCTTAGAACGACGTACTGCGAGCAGGCTACAGCTTTAATGTAAAGCCCAGGTTGAGGGAAAGATCGGCAAAAGCGGCGTCTCCATGTACCTTGTTTCCGGTGCGTGCCGTATTTTCTTTGTCTGTCACACTTTGCAGGCGGTTGCGTTCCAGGGCCACCGGTACCGTCGCAAAAACATTTACTTTCCCGGTTCTGTAATTCAGCCCAGGCTCAACAGACACCACGTAGCCGGGGCGCCTGAAACCCTTGCTGCTGCCGATCAAATCCTCCACGGGCACGCCCTCTATCCGGCCACCAGCCGATGCTGAAACCCCATTGAGTTTGCCCCTGAAGGTATGGCTAACCCCCAGCCGCACCATGTACTGATCGGGCACACTCATGATAGACTCATTGGCCAGCATGGGCGAAAGCGTTTCACGAAACGTGCGGGTGCCGTTCAGCCCTCTCGGATTAACGAGATAATAGACATTGGAATAAAATAGCAGGCTGTTGGCGAGCGCGTAGAATCCATTGACTTCCGTGATAGCTCCCACGCCCCCGTCTCCGGGTTGGATGGACTGATCAACAGGCCGTTCTTCCGCCCCTCCTTCCGGACCCACGTTATAAAAGGTATCCTTGTAGTTATAGTTTCCGGTCGGAAGCTTCAGGCCCAGCCCCAGCTGTATATTTCCTTTGGCAAACTTTTGCGGATCAAGCATCCAGCGGTAGGCTACTACCCGGGCATCCCCAATGCCATACGAATGGGTGTTATGCCGCTCTTTCCGGCCGTGCTCATAGAGGGAGGAGCGCTTGTTGGCGATCAGGGGGAGCCCGGCGCCCACAGACCAGCGGCTGTTCAGCTGCCGGAGCAGGGTGAGGTCCAGGCTGTTTTGCCAGTTGATCACTTCCGTGTTTAGCTCGAGCCGTTCCTTTTGCTCCTCGTCGCCTCTGAAGTGCCGGAAAGACTTAAAATACCGGTGGGCTACGTTTACCTGCCACCCTTTTGCTGCCGCATCCGCTGTGGCTTCATCCACCGGGTGCTCCATGGTACAAACCATCCCGTTGCTCCGGATGGCGACGCAACCTTGCGCATAGGCCGCTGCCGTCAGCAGAAAGCAAAGGGAAACCGAAAGTATAATTTTCTTCATATATAAGATCCTTTACTATACACAAGCAAACCACATGAGCCAAACAGGTCAGGAAGAGCAGATTAGAATGGATAGACTATTAAACAGGTATCCTCCAATATATACGCATGCATAACTTATAAGATTATAATTTAATATTAAAATCAAACTATGGCAGAAAAAACGGGTATGCCGCCATCC
>NZ_JSYF01000638.1:0-1470 GCF_054824225.1 Pontibacter sp. HJ8 | reverse complement strand
GGTCGTGGTCGACTATTACGTAAAGAACTCCCCGTTACTGCTCGATTACTATTATTACATCATTCCGCTTGCTTTCTTTACCCTGCTGTTCAACCTGCTGACGGCCTACCTCCGCTCCCTCTTCAAAACGATCATCTCGTCTTTCGCGCAGGACTTTCTGCTGCGTATCCTCACGACGCTACTCATTGGCTTGTACGCCTTTGACCTGATCGTTTTCCGGGAGTTTGTGCTGCTCTACATCGTCATCAATTCCGTGATCACCCTGTCGCTGGTGGTCTATGCGCTGTGGCTCAAGCAGTTGTTCCTGCGCCCATCCCTGGCTGCGCTCAGCATCATTCCGTTCCGGGAAATCCTGTATTATGGCTTATTCACCTTTATGGGCAATATCTCGGTTACTATCATCACAACGGTAGACCAAATCATGATCAGCTCTTATAGTTTAGGGGATAATGGCGTCTATACCACGGCTTTTTTCATTACGAGTGCGATCATGGTGCCGGCACGCTCTATTTTCAAGATTGCTTTTCCGCAGGTAGCCGAGTATTGGAAAGAGAAGGACATGACAGGTATGGCGAAACTCTACAAACAGATCACGCTGATTAACCTGATCATCGGGCTGCTGCTCTTCATCGGCATCTGGGCCAACATTGACAACCTGTTCTCTTTTATGCCGGAAACGTATCGGGCCGGGAAATACGTGGTGCTTTTCCTGTCGATGGCCCGTATCATCGATCTGGCCACAGGTATAAACGGCATCATCCTGGCCACGTCCGAAAAGTACCGCTGGGACCTGCTCTTCAATGTGGTGCTGGCGGGCCTTACCATCTGGACAAACTATGTCTTTATACCGATCTATGGCATAAACGGTGCCGCCTTCGCCTCCATGCTCTCGTATGTGACGATCAACCTGCTGCGCCTGTTCTTTGTGCAGGGTATCTATAAAATGCAGCCATTTGCCTGGAGTTCTGTTGCCGTCACCGTCATCGCAGCGATCGCCCTGGGTGCATCCTACCTGCTCCCTTCGCTGAACAACCTATACCTGGATATCCTGTTACGCTCGATCCTGATCACGGGCATCTACATGGGCCTCCTGCTGGGCCTGCGGGTATACCCGGACATGAACCAGTGGTTGCTCAACATGCTACGGAAGGTTACCAACCAATAAGTTAGCTCTACCGGATCCAACCATCCCTGCCCCTACTTGTGTAAGGAGGGGAGCTTGGCTACTACTGCTGGAAAGGGTATAAGCGCTGTAGCGATTGAGAAAGTATACCTGTGGCATGTAAACCCACCCCTGGCCCCTCCGAGGAGGGGAATCGGGAACGCTTGTCATCCCCCTACCCCCTTCAAAGGGGGACTTTTCAACTTCAAACTGTCATTTCGAGTACAACGAGAAATCTGGAAGCTTCCATGGCCCTCTAATCCTCCAGATTTCTCCCATTGGTCGAAATGACAAGAAAAACAGGTATA
>NZ_JSYF01000637.1:0-5558 GCF_054824225.1 Pontibacter sp. HJ8 | reverse complement strand
CCAAAAAACAAAACGGTGCCCTCGGTTTCAAAACTCCTGTCGGCATAGTGAATGGCGCTCTTACCAGTAGTCAAGCAGATTTTATAAAAGTCTTTTCTGCTGTAAATGCGGGTTGCATTCCCGTCGCTTTCAATTTGAAACACATTAAACCCTTTCAGCTTCAGGTCGCTGTTAAACTCCGAGACAGGGCGCACATTGTTCTTTTCCATTCGCCAAAATTAAGAAAATCAAATATTAACCTAGGTAACATGTGATTAAGATTACTGGTTCAAAACCGACAACCGGATGAAGAGGTATGCAAGGGAATAAAAAACTCTATACGAGGTATAGCAGCATTGCTTTCAAACATCTGTGCAAACAGTAGCTAAACAAAAGCATTTATTCAGCCATCACAGTCAGTCTCATTTCCCATCGTCTCTCTACCAGGTATAGCCCCGCTTACTTACTGCTCCTTACACTTTAAAATATCAGCATAATCAAAACAAGTATAAGAATCATATAAAAAAACAATCCTGAAGCGTATAAAGAAAAAATAGCTAATTCTAATGATTGAGCCGATAGAAGACCTTCAATTGAGAATCGCTGAACTTGAAGATAAGTTAGCGGATACTAAACGGGAACTCGAAATTGAAGCAGCCCTGGAGCGGGTTCGTGCCAGAGCAATGGATATGCATTATTCATTTGAATTGAGTGATGTGTTGTCCGTTCTGTTTGAACAATATGATATTCTCGGCATCCGCCCGGTATTCTCTCATCTCACGCTGTTTGATCTAAAAAATAATAAGTTTTCCTACCGAACAACCGGCCGGGATGGGCAACGTGTACAGGCAGAGCAGATGATTGATATTGACGCAATAGATGCCTGGAAAGACAGCGTCGAAAACTGGAAAAAAGGAGGCCCGAACCAGGTGAACAGCCATATGTATCCGAAGGAAATTCTTCCACAGGTCTTTTACTTGTTCCAGGACATTCTTTCGGCTATACCTGAAAAGGCAAAATTTTATCCCGAAGACTTCCCTGATGGCTTATTCATTACCCAGGGCTACTGTAAATTCGGGTATGTCGGGTTTGGCCATACCCGGGAAGCAACAGAAGAAGAAAAAGAAGTCGTAAACAAGATGGCCGTTGAATTCGAAAGGTTATACCAGCGTTTCATCGACTTACAGCGAACAGAAGATCAGATAAGAGAAGCTCAAATTGAAACATCCCTTGAACGGCTAAGGTCACGCACCATGGCCATGCGCAGCAGCGACGATGTTGGAGATGCAACAGGTGTATTGTTCAATGAGCTGGAAAAACTCGGCATACCGCTCTTGCGATGCGGGCTCATCATCATTGATGAAAAAGAAAAAACAATGCAGGTATGGCGGGCTACAACCACCAAAGAAGGTACCATAGGGCAGGTAACCGGCAACGTGTCCATGTCTATTCATCCTATGCTTGAAGCTGGGTATGAAGCCTGGCTTCGGAAAGAACCGGTTTTACGGTATGACTTATCAGGTGAAGACTTAGTGAATTACTACAGGGCCCTTTCTAACAATGCTTCCCAGTTCACGCAGAGTGTTGCATTAGAAAAACAAACCAGCACCTCCTTCTTTTTCGATGAAGGAGCACTATTCACGTTCACCAAAGATCCACTGGATGCGGAAACCAGTGCCGTATTAAAAAGGTTTGCAGCCATAATTAGCCTCACTTACCGCCGTTACCTGGATTTGAAAATTGCAGAAGCGCAGGCAAGGGAGGTAGTAAAACAAGCGTCACTTGACCGGGTTCGGGCAGAAATAGCGTCGATGCGTACTGCCGGTGACCTTGAGAGAATCACCCCCTTGATCTGGAATGAGCTCACCACACTTGGGGTTCCTTTTATACGCTGTGGGGTGTTCATCATGGATGATCTGCAACAAGTCAGCCATACCTATCTTTCTACACCGGATGGTAAAGCAGTTGCTGCTTTTGATCTGCCATATAACGCGCCAGGGAATATTTCTAAAATAGTGGCTCACTGGAAGGATAAGAAAATCTATTCGGAATTCTGGGATGAGGAAGCGTATACCGCATTCGGCATTGCTTTAGTAGAGCAAGGCATTTTTACTTCCAAAGAACAATACCTGCGTACGCTACCGGGGGGTGGTTTTCATATCCATTTCGTACCTTTTTTGCAGGGCATGTTGTATGTGGGGAATACGACCTTGCTAGGTGAAGAAGAAATGAAGTTAATTCAATCCATAGCAGACGCATTTTCTACGGCCTATGCACGCTACGAAGATTTCAGTAAACTGGAGACAGCCAAACAACAGGTTGATAAAACCTTGATCGAATTAAAACAGGCGCAGCAACAACTGATTCAAGCTGAAAAAATGGCTTCGCTTGGACAACTCGCAGCAGGTATAGCACACGAAATACAAAATCCCCTCAACTTCATCAATAACTTTTCTGATATCAATTCAGATCTAATCGCTGAAATGAAAGATGCCATCAGCCAAGGCAACTTGGATGAAGTAAAAGACATTGCGGATAACCTGGAAGCGAACGAGGAAAAAATAACCTATCATGGCACACGCGCAGACGCCATTGTAAAAGGTATGCTGCAGCATACCGGTACCCGTACAGGCCAAAAAGAACCCACCAACATCAATAATTTGTGCGATGAATATCTGCGCCTAAGCTACCATGGTCTTCGGGCAAAAGACAGGGCATTCAATGCCGAAATAAAAACTGATTTTGATGAGAGTCTAAGCAGGATAAATGTCGTTCCTCAGGAAATCGGAAGAGTCTTTTTAAATCTTTTCAACAATGCATTCTACGCAGTAAATGAAAAGAAACAGAAGATGAAAGTAGCGTTTGAACCGCTTGTACTTGTGACGACCAAAAAAGAAAAGGGTAAGGCTGTTATAAAAGTAACAGACAATGGCGCTGGCATCCCGAAAAGCATCCTGGACAAGATCTTTCAGCCTTTCTTCACCACAAAGCCAACCGGACAAGGAACCGGCTTGGGTTTATCGATGAGCTATGAGATCGTTAAGGCACATGAAGGGACTATAAGAGTGGAAACAAAAGAGTGTGAAGGTTCGACGTTTATAGTTGAGTTACCTGTTTAGCATACTTAAAACCATAAGCTGCGACCCCCAACTGTACAGAATTGCCACTTGCATCTGCCATACCCAAGGTATACCTATAATGACAAAGCCTGCCTTTTTATCCAGCTATGTTGAAGTATGCTAAAATTCACATAATCTATACACAACAGCCACATTTTCCAATTTTAAGCAGCTGTTGTACTTCCTGTCCTTTCTACTGTTATACTTTGCGCAACTACTGCCGGATTTAAACAGATAAAGCATACAACAGATCAACCAAATAACTTTCTCATATAGCAACTATACCTAAGTTCCGTGTAAATTTAACACTTCACACAGCGTATAGCAGAAAAAGAGGTAGCAGTTGAGAACGATAAAATTTGATAAAACCAGGTGCGGCGTAGAGGTCTTGCTTCGGGTAGGTTTGGGCAATGAATTAAAAGAGGCCTACACGGATACGGAGGTTTACAATACCGATTACTTCGAGATTCTGCTTTTCAGAAAAGCGAAAGGACACGTCATATTAAACCAGCGGAAGATCGACCTAAGCGATAACTCTATTGTGTTTATTTCGCCTTTTCAGAAGCGGCAATGGCAACTGGATCCGGATCACCTGGACTTCACTTTTCTTATTTTCCAGGAAGGTTTTCTCAACGACTTTTTTGCTGACAAGCTGTTCACATACCGCCTACTTTATTTTTACCAGCACGATTACCCGCTTCGCATGCGCGTTACAAACGAGGATATTCAAAAAGCCTGCAGTACACTTACTGAAATTCACACGGAGCTTAGAGAGGCGAATCCAGACAGTGAACATCTCATCCGCTCCCTCCTCTATTATTTACTGCTGAAGCTCAACAGGGATTACGCTTACCAAAACTACCTGCCGCTTGAGAAGCCGGAGAATAACTATGCCTATCAGTTTAAACGATTGCTGGAACTGCACATTAAAGAAAAGCAACGGATCAGTGAGTATGTATCGCTTTTAGGTATAAGCAGGATCACACTCAACAAAGCCGTACAGGCCCAATTTAACGTAACGGCCACCCATTTACTCAAGCAAAGGTTACTCTTTGAAATCAAGAATTACCTGATCCATTCAAGTTTAACGGTTGTCGACATAGCACACGAGCTCCACTTCTCGGAGCCCAACCATTTGATGCGCTTTTTCAAATCGCAAACCGGCCAGACCACCACCTCCTTCCTTGCCGATTATCAAAATGGTAGCAAGGCATAAGACTTTGGTAGCTAAGCACTAAAGCAGCCTGTATACCTTTGTATTGAAATTTAGAAATTTAAAAATCAATACGATATGGCAACAAGCGCAAGTATACAGTTAGTCAGAAATGCTACTCTGATAGTCAACTATGCCGGGCAAAAAATTTTAGTTGATCCTATGCTCATGCCGAAGGACTCCTTTGACCCGTTGGCAGGCAAGGCAAGAAACCCGATGGTGGATTTACCTATGTCTATTGAAGAGATTGTGGAGGACGTCGACCTGGTGCTGGTAACGCATACCCACCCCGACCACTTCGATCCGGTGGCAAGTGCAACCCTGAGCAAAAGTATAAAACTTATACATCAACCTGCCGATGAGGAATTCTTCCAGAAGGAAGGTTTCACTAATGCCGAAACCGTACAGGACAGCACTGTTTGGAACAACATCAGCATTTATCGAACCGGTGGTGAGCACGGCAGCGGAGAAATTTTAAAGCAAATGGGCACTGTTTCTGGCTTCGTCCTGAAGGCAGCCAATGAGCCTACCCTCTATATTGTGGGCGATAGTATTTGGATAGATGAAGTGGAGCAAAGTATCCATAAGTTCAACCCCGACTATATCGTCGTGAATTCAGGAGGTGCGGCTTTCCCAGGGTTTGAGTCAACACCCATTCTGATGGATGAAGACCAGACCATGACGCTGATAAATGAGAGCGGCGAAGCAAAAATCATTGCCGTACACATGGACGCATTAGACCACTGCCACACCACAAGAGACTCGCTCCGCAAAAAAGCGGATGAAGTGAATATCAGAAAAGATAAGCTGATCGTACCGCAGGATGGCGAAGAGATAAAGTTACAGTTTTGAAACGGTAGCTCAAGTTCTGAGACACTCTTCTTAAGCAGCCTAATCCGTGCGGAAAAGCTTCGATAACTTCATCTTTAGTAATACAAAAAGGCCCTCTGCAGCAATTGAGGGCCTTTTTTATGACCTTCGGACACAAAAAACAGCTCCCCTTTAGGCGCTCTTCAAACTGACTCTTGTGGTTCTGGCATCTGTAGCAGAATTCTCCTTAATCGGGATGTTACTTAATCTGGATGTAAACCGGCAAGTGCAGAAGCTTTGCAAACGAAGCATCTCTTGTCCTTAATTTCGTGCCTTACCTGTTATTTTATACCTCAACACCAGGTAATAAACCCATACCCTATCCTCAGCAACGTTTCCGTTTTAAAACCGTCCAACTTATCAGGGGATTACTAAAA
>NZ_JSYF01000636.1:0-13932 GCF_054824225.1 Pontibacter sp. HJ8 | reverse complement strand
TATACCTATACCTATACCTATACCTATACCCGGTGCACGATTCGGACAAGTCGCGACCTGTCCCTACAGCTTGAACCGCTGGCTTTCCTAAAGAGAGGCTCTTCTTTTATGCTGTAATCCTAGAAAAGAGACAAATAAAAAGCCCCTTCCTGTTTTGGAGGAAGGGGCTCACTTTAAAGGTGAGGGGAGAAAATTACTGCTTCGCGGATACTTTCAGGCTAACAGTGAACTCATCATAAATTGCCTTATCACCCAGGTCTTCGAAGAAGTTAGAAGAGCGATAACGAATGTCATACTTGGTACGGTCTACGGTCACATCGGCTTTTGCGGTGGCTACACCGTCTTTTACTGTAACGGTAGCCGGGAAAGCAACCGGGTTGGTAATTCCTTTGATGGTCAGGTTACCTTTCACGTTGTAGTTTGGCTGACCGGCAGCTGCCTTGGCAATCGGCTTCAGATCGGTGATGTTGAAAGTAGCAGTCGGGTGCTTCTCTACGCCGAAAAAGTCATCTGACTTCAGATGACCTACCAGCTTACCGTTCATACCTGCGTCCTTAATGTCGGTGCAGGTAATAGAAGCCATATCAATCACGAAAGTACCGCCGGTCACCTTATTCTTCTCAACGTTCAGCTGGCCGCTTTTCAAAGAGAGACCACCCATGTGCTCACCGGTTACTTTCTTGGCATGCCACTTCACTTCGCTTTTAGAAGTCTCCACGTTGTAGGTACGGCCCTTGGCAGGTGCTACCGCTTCCGTAGTGGCTGTAGTAGCCGTTGCTGTGTTTTTGGGGCCGGTAAATGCTGAGAACATCAACGCTGCGGCGCATGTAGCTAAAATAGCTGTCTTCTTCATGATTGATTAATTTAGAGTCTATTGTTTTTGGGTTATATTTTTTGATTTAAAAATTTCCTGCCCGTAGGATTACCCCCTGACCTTGTCCAGCAGCAGGCTCAGCTCCTGCGCCTCTTTCTCTGTCAGGTTCCGGATACCGGTGCCCTTCCCTCCTTCCAGTTCGTCCATTTCTTCCAGCAGGTGCAGCCCTTTCTCTGTGATCAGCACATCCACGGTCCGTCGGTCATTCGGGCATTGTTTGCGGGTAACCAGCTCCTTGGCCACCAGCTTATCCACAATGCGGGATGCATTGGATGTCTTATCCAGCATACGCTCGATCAACAGACTAACCGTAGCCGGCTTAGGATATTGCCCGCGTAGGATTCTCAATATATTATATTGAGGCAATGTCACTCCAAATGGTTTAAAATGGGCATTTTGCTCCTGCTGCACCCAGCCTGAGGTATAAATCAGATTGATATAGGCCTTCTGGTATAGGTTCTTAAATGTATGCTGTTGTATTTCCTCTTCTATTCTCATGCCAATATCTCAAACTATCAACTCTACAAATATATGTACATACATTTAATGTAGCTGCAATATGTATAAATTTATTTTTCCTTTACTATTTCTTTAAACCAATAGGTACCTTCCCTTCTCCTGTTTCATCAATGTGAGCCTCCCGATGCTTAATTAATCAAGTATAGGCAGCTGGTGAGATATCGTCTTTTGAAGGGAGCAGCGGGGTGTTGTGCATTGAGTTCAAAACAGTCGGGACAGTATCTTTTGCTCCTATAATGGTAGCAAAATAACACAGGAAATGAAAATATAAGTTTTGCTATCCTTCTGCTGCTTATTGCACATGTACGCCAATATAGTATATTTGCTGAATCTCTTTATCTGCCAACTAGCCCTAAATGCGTGCTTTTGCTTCCTTTTCAAACGCTATGGAAGCACTCTGTATGCCGACTTTACAGCAGCATTGGCAGCCGTTCAACTTATCTTAGTTTATGAAGAAATCCTTTATTCCGCTGGTCACCCTTATTGCTATCACCCTGGCAGCGATCGTTACCTTGCTGCAGCAGTATGAAGTTATCTCCCTTTCAACACAAGCACTGGCTGCGGTGCGCTGGTCCGGCACTGCTGTGCTGCTGGTCTATGGCCTTCAGAAACGCTCCCTCACCACCTGGATCCTGATCAGCATGGTAGTAGGTGCCCAGATCGGCTACGACTTCCCTTCCTTTGCTACCAATCTCAACGTGCTCAGCAAGGTCTTTTTGAAACTCATCAAGACGATCATTGCGCCGCTTATTTTTGCCACACTGGTGGTAGGTATAGCCGGCCATGCCAACCTGAAGCAGATCGGCAGCATGGGCTGGAAAGCACTCTTATACTTCGAAGTGGTAACCACGATCGCTCTCTTCATCGGCCTGGCTGCTATTAACATCAGCAAAGCCGGCGAAGGCATCGACATGACAGGTATAGCCGAGACCGAAGAAATTCAAGCCCCGGCTAAACAGACCTGGGCAGATATCATCCTGCACATCTTCCCTGAAAACATCGCCAAGTCCGTAGCCGAAGGGCAGGTGCTGCAGATTGTGGTGTTCAGTGTGATCTTTGCCATTGGACTGGCCATGGTAACAGAGAAGAAGCGCAAGCCGATGATCGACTTCTGCGAGAGCCTCTCGGAGACGATGTTTAAGTTCACCAATATCATCATGTACTTCGCCCCGGTGGGTGTGGGTGCCGCTATTGCCTACACAGTAGGCCACATGGGCTTTGGCATTCTGGTGAACCTCTTCCAGTTGCTGGCCACGCTTTATGTGGCGCTGCTGGCCTTCGTGCTGCTGGTGCTATTGCCGATTGCGCTCATCGCCCGCGTTCCGATCGTGCGTTTCTTAAAGGCCATTTCAGGTCCGGTGTCCATTGCCTTTGCCACTACCAGCTCGGAGGCAGCCTTGCCACGCGCTATGGAAGAGATGGAGAAATTAGGCGTACCGCGTCGCATCGTGGCCTTCGTAATGCCGACAGGCTACAGCTTCAACCTCGATGGAACGACGCTATACCTGGCGCTGGCCGCTGTGTTTGTGGCGCAGGCTGCAGGTATAGACCTGAGCTGGGAGCAGCAGTTGTTAATGGTATTTACGCTTATGCTTACCAGCAAAGGCGTAGCCGGTGTGCCGCGTGCCTCGCTGGTGATCCTGCTGGGTACCGTTGCTTCCTTCAACCTGCCGGTGTGGCCACTGTTTGCTATCCTGGGGATTGATGAACTCATGGACATGGCCCGTACTTCCATCAACGTGACGGGCAACTGCCTGGCCACGGCCGTGGTAGCCCGCTGGGAAGGCGAGTTTCATCCTGAAAAGGAAGTGGGGCTGGTCGAAACGACAAACCCCGAATTAGAGAGCCTGCTGCCGAAAAAGGAAAGTGAAAAAGCCGAACTGGTGTAGAAAGGTATAGCTCATACTTGTCAAGCAAAAGGGTCAGGATAGGCATTCTGGCCCTTTTGCTATTTATATGATTTTAGAAACTTCTGGAAAGAAAAAAAGGAGTGCCCTCAAAATGTCCTGAGCCTTCGCAACAGCTCAAACCCTATACCTGCTGATAAGCCGCATCTCCTGTAGGCAGCTTTTTTATGAGTTCTACTCGCTCTACCAGGATCTCCACTAAAAAAACTGATGCATGTAAAAGCCACAGTTTGAAAAGGTCAATTTTTTATAAATATTTGACAATTAATTTATCATTGTATCACTATACCTGACCGATCACGCAATACAACAGGAACGTATGAAAAAAGCATTCAAAATTCTCAGCTATGTGGTGGTGGGCCTGGTAGTTGCAGTAGCAGCAGGTATTGTATACTTCCGCTATACCTTCCCGAAAGTAGATGCGGCTCCTGCAATAACCATTGACAAAACGCCTGCCCTCGTAGAGCGGGGTGAATACCTGGCGCATCACGTAGCCGTCTGCATCGATTGCCACTCCACGCGGGACTGGTCGCAGTTTTCCGGCCCGGTCATAGCAGGTACGCTGGGCAAAGGGGGCGATATTTTTGATCAAACCATGGGGTTTCCGGGCACCTTCTATGCCCGAAACATCACTTCAGATAAAGAAACAGGGATTGGTAACTGGACCGATGGGGAGATTTACCGGACCATTACGACCGGGGTGAGCCGGAACGGGGAGCCGCTGTTTCCGGTGATGCCTTACAAAAGCTACGCGCATATGACAACGAATGATGCGTATGCCATCATCGCCTATATCCGCACCCTGGCCCCTATCCGGCATACGGTTCCCGAGTCCGAAGCGGACTTCCCGATGAACCTTATCCTGCGCACCATACCTTCCGGCAAAGCTACTCCAACCGACGAGCGAACATTGGATGACGAGGTGGTGAAAGGAAAATACCTGCTGACGGTTGCCGGCTGCGCCGAGTGCCATACACCTCAGGACAAAGGGACTCCCATCGAGGGTAAGTTCTTAGCGGGTGGTTTTGAATTCCAGCTCCCCAATGGCGGTATGCTGCGGTCAGCTAACATCACTCCCGATAAGGAAACGGGCATCGGTAACTGGTCGGAAGATGCGTTTGTGCAGCGTTTCAAAAACTACGAGTCACTGAAGGCAACAACCAACAAAGTACAGCCAAACGACTTCAACACCATCATGCCCTGGACCATGTATGCAGGTATGACAGAAGAAGACCTGCGCGCCATTTACAAATACCTGAAAACCATCGAGCCAAAAAACAATCAGGTAGAACACTATACGGCCGCAAGTGCCACTGCAAAAAAGTGAGATAAGGAGTCGCATCACTGGCATTTCTTTACCGCAAACTGTATCTTTATCAGATGGATGCAACGACTCATACAGCCT
This sequence comes from Pontibacter sp. HJ8, assembly GCF_054824225.1. Lineage (NCBI taxonomy): Bacteria > Pseudomonadati > Bacteroidota > Cytophagia > Cytophagales > Hymenobacteraceae > Pontibacter > Pontibacter sp. HJ8. The sequence continues at coordinate 9,227 of NZ_JSYF01000636.1, read as the reverse complement.
ACCTCACCACGCCCCTTGGCATACTTTGCATAACAGGATCTGCACAAGGTATAGCAGCTGTCCGGTTTTGTGAACAGGAAGTAGACCTGGTGGCAGCACCGGTTCCGGATTGCCTGGCAGACTGCGTGCAGCAACTGGAGGAATACTTTCAGGGTAAGCGCCAGCAATTCGACTTGCTGCTTAATCCGCAGGGAACTGCTTTTCAGAAACATGTATGGCAGCAGCTGGCCACGATCCCCTTTGGCAAGACCAGTACTTACCTGACTGTAGCCCGTGCCGTATCCGGCGAAAAAGCCATACGTGCCGTTGGAGGAGCCAATGGCCGCAATCCGCTGGGCATCATCGTACCCTGCCACCGGGTGATCGGGAGCGATGGCAGCCTGACCGGGTATGCCGGTGGCCTGTGGCGAAAAGAGTGGCTGCTGCAGCATGAGGGCATCTTACAACCGTCTTCTCAATACTCTCTCTTTTAAAAGTACTAATAATAACTAAAAAACTGCAACCTCTTTTATTTATTGCAGTATAGGAGAGTAACACCCTTGCCCTACAGGGAGGATCTCCTATGCAGTTATCGTATCAAAAGACAAAACCGAGTGAACATGTAGCCGATCTGGGTACGCGCATGATCGCCTTTTGCCTGGATTTTCTGCTGATACTCACCCTCATAGGAGTGATCGAATATTATACCATCAGCAGCAACGAAGAAGCCTTTCTGTTAAAGAGTGAGCGCCTGCTACACTTCCTGATGGGTTGGTTATATTTTGCCGGTTCGGAGAGTTCAGCCTGGCAGGCTACGTTAGGGAAACATCTGCTCGGACTTCGGGTTGCCAGCACCCGGGGCGAACGCATTTCCTTTAAGCGCGCTACCATCCGTTACTTTGCCAGACCCATCAGTATTTTTGTTTTTATCATGCGCGCCCTGGCCAGTTCTCCTCTCACCAGCCTGCAACTGCTCCACGACAGGGTAGCCAGAACAAAAGTTGTCATCAGCGACCGGCAAGCATAAGTATTCTTTCAGAATCATGCTGCTGAACAAAGAATCAGCCCAATGCTTCCCTTCCTCTATACATCGAACTGACACCCTCATTCATTGCCTGGGTATACGGAGACCATTCCTCCTGATCAAGCAGGTACAGTTTTACGTTTTCCCCACCCGATTCTTTTGCTTTCCTAAAACTTCTTCCCTTAACCAGCTACAACTCTGGATTAAATTCAGAATAAACAGATGCGCTATACCTGCTTTTATACAAGCAGAGTATCCGGCTATTCCAAGATCAGGGCACCCAAACAAAAGCCCACCTGCTCCGGAGCAGGTGGGCCTTGTCAGAAAGGAAGTTTGGGGCTATAGCTTACTTTGCCTGTACCCAGTACTGGCTTACTTCCACGACTGTTTTGTCTTCCGGGTCGACGGTCAGTTTAAACACAAAATCATAGGTGTTGTCGGAGATATCGCTTACCGGCCGCCTGGCTCCGAAAGCCTCGATCATCGGAAGAAGCGTGTTGGAATGCCCTGCCACAACAACCGTCTGTCCGCGGTGCTCCTGCAGGAGGCGTTGCCTGATGCCGTTGAAATCGTGGCCCTCGTACTGCCGGATCTCCAGTTGCCGCTCATCCGCCAGTGGCTTGAGCGTGTTCACTGTCCGCATATACTTGGTCGCATACAGGGCATGTACCTCCTGGCCGTTGAGTAGGGCGCGCAGCGCTTCAGCCCGTGCTTTGCCATCGGCCGTCAGATCCGGGTCCTCATTCGATGGATCGGAGATGTCCTTCTCTGCATGGCGCACCAAGTATACCGTGGTTGGTTCACTTACCTGCTGTTCGGTCTCTACCGCCAGGTCACTATCGCCCGAGCTGGACCGGCACGAGGTAAAAGCAACTGCCAGGAAAAGCAGCAGCAGCAAAGGAATGCGTAGAAAATGTTTCATGCGTTAGTTGTTGTTTAGTTAGGTGTATGGAGTTGTTGGAATGAAAATTCTTATCAGATACGATAGGCCAGATCAATGCCTTCGGTAACCAGTCTTTCTGCCTGCCCATTTTTCCCTGTTTTAAATAGCAGGCGGGCCAGGCTCTCTCGCGCCTCCAGCAGGTAGGGGTTTTGCTTTAGGGCCTCCTCATACGATTTTCTAGCCCGCTTCAGATCATCCTTCGCTTCCCATATCTTGCCTGCGGCCAGGAAGTACTCACAGCTTTGAGCCGGGGACTCCTGCACCGGCTGCTTTTTGAGCTCTTCGATGGCCCGGTTCACCTCCCCGAGCTCAGCGTACACGCGTGCTAGCAGGTAGGCTTCCCCTCTTAGCCTGGCCTTACCCGCTGTGATGGGCTCCAGCGCCTCCCTGGCAGCATCCGCATTGTTTTGTTTCAGGTGATACGCGGCCAGCCGCACCATGTAGCTGGGGCGGGGCGTTCCGGCCGCCGACAGAATACGCTGTGCTTCTTCCAGGGTGGCAATGGCCTCCGGATACCTTCGCTGGGTTGCCAGCACTTCGGAATATTGCTGCCGCAGCTCATAGTTCTGCGGCTTGCGGGCAACCAACCCGGCCAGAACCTGGGCCGCTTCAGGGGCGCTACCGGCAGCCCCCCGCAGCCAGCTGGCATAGGCCTGTGCCTCATCCCGCCTGTCGCGCAGGTAGGTGGAGATGGTGGGTGCGTCCTTTACATATTGCTCAGCCACTTCTACTGCCTCCGGAATCATGCCATAGCCGGCGTAAAACTCCCGGAAGGACTGGTTGATGCGGGCACGTGTCAGCAGGTCGTCTTCCAGCTCCAGTGCCTTGTCATACAGGAGCGTCTGCTGCTGTACTGCCCGGCGCTGCGCCAGTTTCCCGGCACGCCGCTGGGCTTCCAGCAGCTCTGCCTCCGCCCCATAGATGGGCGCATAGTTGGGGTTAATTTTTTTGGCTGAATTCAACCAGGCTTGTGCGCCTGCAAAATCGAGCTGTCGCTGCCGGACACCCGCATAGGCCAGCATGGCAGGTTGATAACCGGCATCCCACGTGAGGGCTGTGTCCAGGTAGGCCAGGGCTTTCTCATAGACCTGTCCCCGGTTTTCGCGCTCCGCCAGGTTGACGTATACCTGTGCCCAGTTACTGGCCATCGCTTTTTTATCGCCAGCCAGGTACGCCTGCTGGCGCTGCACCAGATTATCCAGGAAGGTATAGAGTTCCGGATCTTTGGCCTTCAGGTCGCTGGTAGTGTTGATGGACTTGTGGTTGAGCGGATGTACTTTGACTGGCTCAAAATAAGCCGGGTAGGTTTGTGCCAGGTATTCGTGCTCGTTGTTGGCGGAATAATAGTCGAGGGTGCGGCCTTCTTTCATGGCCGTATGGTAGAGGTGGCGTACCTGCCTGTTTTCGGCATCGGTAAACACCCTGCCATGAAACAGGTGTACGTACTCATGCAGCACCACATTGCGCTCCAGGTAGGCTCCCCGAATCACATACTCAATGGCAGCAGCTCCGCTTCCTACACCCCGTATGTCCATCCACTGCCGGTTATCGAAGGTGGTGGCCTGCCGGAAGAAGGGCGATTTCATGGCGATGGCCAGGTCAATGTGCAGCGGCGGGATCACGAAATCTTCCCCCTGCCGCGACAGGAACGGAAAGTATGCCGTGCTGGCATAGAGCTGCTGCCATACCATCTTCTGCACCGTCTCACCCGGGTAGTAGGTCACGTCGGGGAATACCCGCGCAAAATTCACCGGGTCTTTGATCGTTGTGTTCTGAATCACCTGCGTGAGCGAGTCGTAGGCGGCCAGGTAGGTCAGTTGCTTTTGTTTGATAACAGCGGCCAGGGCATTGTGCGCCGGACCGTAGTGTTTTTTCTTTTGCAGAATGCGCTGGAAAATCACCTGAGCCGAGTCCAGGCGGGGCTGCCGTGGCAGGTCGAAGGCCATGTAGTAGGCCGAACCGCGCAGCATGTCGGGCAGCACCGACTGCGGATACTGCTGCTGCACTTTTTTGATCTCTGCCAAAGCCTGCGGCAATTTGTTTCCGGAGATCAGCTGATCGGCAGGCTGAAGCGCGGCGCGTACCTGCTCATCGTCCGGCTGGGCATAGTCGGCATACGTGAGGTTGGTATGGCCGTTGCCCCAGTGCCAGTGCGTGACGTAGTGCAAGGGGTTCAGTTCCAGGGCCAGCTCCCATTGGGCCGCCATGTCGTTGAGCTGCGTGGCATCTACGCGGCGCCAAATGGCGTAGCCGTAATTAAAGCGGGCATCGGCATTGAAAGGATTCAGGGTAAGGCTGGTTACGAGCGGTTTTTCTGCCTCTTCCGGCTTCTGGTCCCAGAAGAGCACATCCGATTCCAGTAAATAGGCGTCGGCATTTTTAGGATTCCAACGCTGTACTTTAACCGCCTGTGCCAGCGCCTCGTTGTACTTTTTCTGCAGCATCAGGATACGGCCTGCCGCCAGGGTAGCGGCTTCGTCTTTCGGATTAACTGCCAGCAGCTTCTGTACAGTCGCCAGCGCCTGGGGCAGCTCCCAGGCCTGTACCTGCAGGCGGCTTTTCAGCAGCATCGCCTCATGATCGCCGGGTGCCTGCTTCAGCACCTTCTGCACCAGCTCTCCGGCTGCGTGGTAATCGTTCTGAAGTATAGCCAGGCGGGCTTTTGCCAGTTTTGCCTGGGGAGTCTGTTGTGATCCGGCCAAAAGCTGACCGGCTTCCTGCCACATCCCCAGTTCCAGCATACGATTGGCCTTTTCAGGTATAGCCAGGTCAGTTGCTTCGCTCACCTGCTTCCGCTCCTGCTGCAGCTTCGCCCTCACTTGGGCTACCTGGTCCGGATGCTGCCCGAAGGCAGGAAGCGTCATCAAAAGGAAGGTAAAGCTGACGAATACTTGGAAAAGTCGTTGCATGGTGCTGGTTTGGAGATGACAGTTGATATCCCGAAAATAGCCTGCTATTCTGTTAAATCAAAATTCCTATACCTCAGCCAGATACATCAGCCGGCACAACCGTCCCTTTGAGCCAGAGGAGTTCCTCCATTGGCCGTAAAAAACCACAAGCACATGCTTTATTCCTGCAGGTATAGCACTAATCTGACGGACCACCTTTTCACTTTCTGACTTTTTAACTTTCCAACTCTTCCAACTTCTCCGCCATATACTTCTGCCTGTAGAACTTCTCCAGCTTTTTCATCAGGTAGATTGCCAGCAGCAGCCAGAGTATGCCCATCGCGTAACCGGCCAGCACATCAGTGGCATAATGCACATTCAGGTAAACCCTGCTATACCCGATGAGGAGCAGCAACAGCGCCAGCAAACTTATCCATAGCCACTTCCAGAATGGGTTGTGTACTTCCCGCCACACGATGTAGATCAATAAGCCATAGAAGGAGACTCCGATCATGGCGTGGCCGCTGGGGAAACTAAGACTCGACTCCTTCAGCATGGCGGTGATAGGACGCGGACGCTCAAACAAACTTTTCAGCAGCTGGTTGAGCATGGTGCTGGTAAAGGCGATCATGAGTATTTTGAGCGCATACCAGCGCAAAGAATGAAACCAGGCAAATACCATCACCAGCAGGGGCGGCGCTACGAGCAGGTAATCTGCTGAGGCAAAGAACGAGATAACGCGCATAAAGTGTGTCATTCCTTCCGACCTGTGGGAAGCGGCATAGCTGAAGAGCGCGTTGTCAAGGCCCGTGTCCTTGTAGACGAACACCTCCTGCACCATATAGCCGAACACCAAGAGGCAAAGCAGGAAGGTCATACCTATGAGGACAGCTTCTGCAGAAAGCAGCGCCAGCAATTCCAGAAATCTTTTTGTGAGGCGTTTCATCCGCAATAGCTTTACGGGCAGGCGGTTGTGGCGGTTGGTCAGCAGATAGCCTTTGGGTTAGCCTGAAGAGTTGATGACCTGTTCCCAAATAGCTTACACTCGCCAGAGGCGAGCGAGGGCAGACTTCACTTCATTTTCAGAAAGGTTTTGCGGAAAGGCCTGAAAACAAAAAGGCCGGCTGTAAAGCCGGCCTTTTGAACATTTGAAAGAGTGCGCACGGGGAGATTCGAACTCCCACACCCGAAGGCACAGGCTTCTGAGACCTGCACGTCTACCAGTTTCGCCACGTGCGCAGCTGGTACTAATTCAAAATGTATTGCCCCAAAACCCTTTAACCCTTATAGATTGGGATTGCAAAGGTACAACAGAAATTATTTCTTGCAAGAGTTGCCCCAAAAAAAATTCATTCAAGTTAATATTAATCTTCCTCTACCACCGGGGCGACCTCTTTTCGGGTGAACTTTTCGATCTTGCGCAGCGCCCATATGCCGAAGATAACCCACAGAATACCAGCGGCAATGCCTGCCACGACATCGGTGGCAAAGTGCACGCGCAGGTAAATTCTGCTAAAGCCGATAAGCAAAATAAAAATTATCAACAGTACCACTAATAAGTTGCGCAGCGGCTTCGACTCCACGTGTTTCCAGGTCAGGTAGATGATCAGGCTGTAAAAAGATGCAGCGATCATGGAATGTCCGCTCGGGAAACTCAGGCCGGAGGCTTCCACCAAAGGCATGTCCGGGCGGTCCCGATCAAAAAAATACTTGAGCACCAGGTTGAGCGAGATACTGCCCAATGCCACCACCGGTACTTTGAGCGAGTACCACTTATGCTTGCGCACAAAAACGAAGTAGGCGATCAGCATCAGCCCGGCCGCTGTCATAAAATGCCGGGAGGCAAAAAAAGTGATGAATTCGATAAACCGGGTAAAGCCAGTACTCTGCACTTCTGCCGCCAGCGCAAAAGCGGACTCATCGAATTTCAGAGGACCGGGTGCTGCGACCACTTCTGATCCGATGTAGAGGAAGACAACCATGCAGACCATGAAAATGGCCAGCACAAAGAACAGTTCCACCGTAAAAAGGGCAAAACCGGCCGCAAATTTTCTATAGAAATGTCGTATCATGTATCGTTCGGGGCTTAGTATACCGCAGGCGAATTAGGCACCTGCCTACCGAATACGTATTTCAGGACGTACAAGTATAGCTCACTCACAAACAGCCTATGAGCAACACCACCAGATTATTTGTAGCGGCAGCTTTGCCCAATGAATTGAAGCAATACCTGGGCGAGCAGGCAAGCCACTACCAGCAGGAGGCGATCAGGCCCGTACCGGCCGAGAACCTGCACCTCACACTCTACTTTATCGGCAATGTAGCGGCAACGCAGCTGCCCTCCATCAAACAGGTGACGCAGCACATTGCCCGGCAGTTTCCGCCCTTTGATCTGCACCTGGAAGGTATAGAGCCCGGGCCCAAACCCAGGTCCCCCCGCCTGATCTGGGCCCGGTTCGAAAGCAGCGAGCCCTTTGAGCAGCTGAGCCAGAGCCTGACGCAAGCCCTATCCCCTGTTCCACCCAACAACCGGAAATCCATTCCGCATATCACGCTGGCCCGCTTCCGGAAAGACCGACCTGCTCCAAAGCACCTGGAAATGCTTCTGCCCGAGCAGCCCGTGGTACTGCAGGTAAAGGAGATCGCCGTCTGGCATTCGGAGCTGGCCTCGCCCCATCCCAGGTATACGATCCTCGAAAGTTACCCGCTTGCGCACAACCTGCCGTAACGGAAAGTAGTATGATAAACACTGTTTAATTCTCATCACCCTATAAAATTTATGACACAGAACGAGCTGACTGAGCTGACGATGATGTTGAAGGACAAGGGCCTGACGGTGGCCTTTGCGGAGAGTTGTACCGCCGGCATGCTGGCCTCGGAGATGGTCAAAGCCAAAGGCAGCAGCGATGTGCTGAAAGGAAGTCTCGTGGTTTATCAGCCGGAAGCCAAGAAAAAGCTGCTGGGTGTGAAGCAGGATACCCTCGACCTGTACACGGCCGAGTCGCAGCAGGTAACCAACGAAATGGTCATGGGCCTGAAGAAGGCGCTCAATGCCGATATCAGCATCGCCACAACCGGACTGGCCGGGGAAGGAGCTTCTGAAAATTCGGAGAAACCGGTCGGCACCATGTTCGTCTCCATTCTTTATGACGGCAAAGCGGAGGAGTTCCGGGAGGTCTTTCAAGGCAACAGCCTGAGCATCCGCAAACAACTCACGGACTATATTTTTGAGAAGCTGAAAGGAGTCGTGGAGGAGCATTATGAGCGGTGACCGGTAACCTGGCGAATCAATCGCCCTGCCTGGTCTTTTCTGATTCAACCTGAAATCCTCCGAAAAGAGCAGCATACCTTATCCTCTTCTGAAGGAGGGCGTATTGACTATACCTTAAATTCAGTAATTTAACATTCGTAGAAAAGTGACCTTTGAAGGGGCAGGGGGATGATCAACCCTCTGTGATGAAATTATCTCCCGGATCCATACAACCCCTAAAGCCCTTGCGCCAACCTAAGAATAGTGGATTTGATACAGTAGCGCCGTTCTATGACAGCCTTTCCCGGCTGGTGTTTGGCAACTCGTTGCGGCAGGCCCAGCTTGCCCACCTCCGGGCTATACCTGCCCGGGCGCGCATCCTGCTGATTGGCGGCGGCTCCGGCTGGCTGCTGGAAAAGCTGTTGCAGCTGCAGCCATCCCTTACCGTAACCTACCTGGAAGCTTCCCCGAAAATGCTACAGATGGCGCAGGCGCGACTGGCCAAAAATCAGGCATTGGCAACTGCGCCCGTCACGTTCCGACTGGGGACTGAGGATGCGTTGCAGCCCGGTGAGACCTTTGATGTTATCCTGACCCCTTTTCTGCTGGACCTGTTCCCGGATCAGCGGCTCCGTCCCCTCCTGGATCGTTTGTACCAGACACTGACTTCCGGTGGCAGCTGGCTTTTCTCCGACTTCTGCCCTGTTCAACTTCCTCCTCCCCTCTGGCAACGTCTGTTGCTCCAAAGCATGTATACTTTCTTCGGTCTGCTCAGTGGTGTGGAAGCCAGGGCCTTACCTGATTTTGAACAGCATTTTGCACGCCTGCAACTCCAGGAGGAACGTGCTGCCTCGTTTTATGGAGGTATGGTTCAGGCGAAGGTATACCGGAAGGTATAGCGGATGATTACTTTTCTCTGGGCTTTGGTTCTGCTGTGTAGCAGGGGCTTCATCAGACTGGCTACTTATCTTGTTGTATAGCTTCGCCTGGCCGGCGGGGCCTTACTTTTCTCCTTGATGAGAAAAGTAAAGCAAAAGAATCAAGACGCTCCAAACTCGATGAACGCTCAAACAGTGGAGCGCCACAAGGTGCACCTGGCTCAAGCCGTTGCTTCGTAGCGGAGGTTGTAAGTTAGTCTGCTAT
>NZ_JSYF01000635.1:0-544 GCF_054824225.1 Pontibacter sp. HJ8 | reverse complement strand
CGAAACCGGCCTGCCTGCCGCCCTGCCTGCTGATGTGATCTACGCGACCAAGCCCCTCATCAGCGGAGAAGTATACAAAACAGCGAGCTTCCAGGGAAGCAGCCTGACATACTTTGACACCACACAAATCATCCAGGTGCTCGATACAGCCGATGCCGTTTTTGTAAGAGCCCGGGTTCAGAAAGACACCGCCGCCTATACCGGTTTTGTTTCTAAAGCCATCCTGCCTGAATAAGTTTGGAGTGCCATGACTTTATACCGGTACCCCTAAAACAGAAGCGCCTTCCTGCAATGAGGAAGGCGCTTCTGTTTTAGGGGTAGGTCAGTTACTTCACAACAACCCGTCTCACCGAGCTATAATTCTCCGTCTCTATTTTCACATAGTATAGGCCCTTTGCAAAGTTGTTCAGGTCTATCGTCTTGGAAGACTGTATGTCAGAGCGGCTCAGGACCTCGTGGTAAATCTCATTGCCAATCACGTTGATGATGCGCAGATCTACCTGCCGGGCATCCAGGTTAGCGAAAGAAATCGTAAAAACCCCAT
>NZ_JSYF01000090.1:0-10644 GCF_054824225.1 Pontibacter sp. HJ8 | reverse complement strand
AACAGCGACGGCATCCTGGACATCCTGCTGGCCGGGAATTTTTATGACGTGCTGCCGGAGATAGGCCAGTACGATGCCAACTATGGCCTGCTGCTGGAAGGCAACGGCAAGGGAAAATTCGTGGTCAGAAAGCCGAAGGATTCGGGGTTCTTTACCAAAGGCCAGGTCCGGAAGATGAAGCAGGTAACCGCAGCAAACGGGCAGGCTTATTTTCTCCTGGCAAAGAACAAGGACAAGCTGCAGGTCTTCAGCCTCCGGGAACAGGGGCTGAAGATCGCGACCCGGTAAAGGAGTGCGCGCAGTGCTAACATTAATCAGCCTATGAAATTTCACCCCATGCTATTAACAAAGCGTCTTTACTCCCAATTGCTGACCATCGGAATGCTGGTGGGGACAGTGGCTGTTTCCCTGTCCGTTACCGGCTGTCAGAGCAAAGCGGATCGGGGAGAACGTGCCCTTTTCGAAGCCCTGGACTCCGCGCAAACCAAGATCAGCTTCGTCAATCAGGTACAGGATACCGACAAGCTGAACATCCTGAGCTACCTGTATTTCTACAATGGAGCTGGTGTGGCGGCTGGCGACATCAACAACGACGGGCTGGCCGACCTGTATTTCGTCTCGAACCAGGGCAAGAACAAGCTATACCTGAACAGAGGCAACTTTACCTTTGAAGACATCTCGGAAGCAGCCGGCGTGGAAGGCTATTCCGACTGGCAAACCGGAGCAGCCATGGCAGATGTGAACGGGGATGGCTTGCTGGATGTATACGTGAGCGCCGTGAGCGATTACAAAGGCCTGGAAGGAGCCAACGAACTCTACATCAACAACGGTGCAGGAGCTGACGGCAAGGTGACCTTTACTGAAATGGCTGCCGATTATGGCCTGGACTTTACGGGCTTCTCCACCCAGGCCGCCTTTTTCGACTATGACCGGGATGGCGACCTCGATGTATACTTGCTCAACCACGCCGTGCATACCTCCCGCAGTTACGACCGTGTGACCACCCGCAACCTCCGCAGCAACGAAGCAGGGGATGTGCTGTATGAAAACCAGATGATCACTGCTGCCGGAAGCACTCCCGAAGGGAAGGCGGTCAAGTTCAAAGACGTCAGCGAAAGAGCCGGTATCTACGGTGCCGCGATGGGGTATGGCCTGGGCGTGGTGGTAGCTGACATGAACAACGACGGCTGGGATGACATCTACGTGGCCAATGATTTCCATGAAGACGATTACTATTACCTCAACAACGGCGACGGCACCTTTACCGAAAGCGTGAAAGACCACTTCCGGCACCTGAGCCGCTTTTCGATGGGCTGCGATGCCGCCGACATGAACAACGACGGCTACCCGGACCTGATGACCCTGGACATGTACCCGGAAGATGAAGTGGTGGAGAAGACCTCGATGGGTGAAGACCCGATGGATATCTACCTCTATAAACTGCAGTTCGGGTACTTCAACCAGTACAGCCGCAACTGCCTGCAGCTAAGCCAGGGCAGCGAGAAGTTTTCGGATATCGGCTTGATGGCGGGCGTCGCGGCTACTGACTGGAGCTGGAGTACCCTGCTGGCCGACTACGACAACGATGGTATCAAAGACATCTTCATCACCAACGGCATCCTCCGCCGGCCCAACAACATGGACTACATCAAGTTCGCCTCCTCAGACTCGATGCTCCATGCTCCTACTATCTCAAAATCGCTGGATACGAAAGCGATCGGGATGATGCCGGAGGGCAAGGTGCACAACTACCTGTATAAGGGAACGGAGCAGCTGCGCTTCGAGGACAAGTCCCTGAACTGGGGATTTGAAGAGCCCACCATTTCAAACGGAGCTGTGTATGCCGATCTGGACAACGACGGGCATTTGGAGCTCATCACCAATAACATCAACCAGGAGGCCGGGATCTATAAAAACAAGGGCAGCCAGCGAAGCGGCAACCATTACCTCAAAGTAAAACTCAAGGGAGAAGGACTGAATACCTTTGGTTACGGAGCGAAGGTGCTGCTGAAGAGCGGGGAAAACCTGCAGGTACAGCAGCTGATGCCCACCCGCGGGTTCATGTCTTCTGTAGAGCCGGTATTGAACTTTGGCCTGGGCAAGCTCAGCAGTGTGGATACGCTGTTTGTCATCTGGGGGAATCAGAAAGTGGAAGTGAGGACCAATGTTCCGGCCAACACCACACTGCTGCTGGAAGAGGCTGCTGCCGGGGAAGAGGCAAAGGTATACTATGCCCATTTTGCCCCGAAACTTCAGCCTTTGTTTGAAGATGTGACCAAAACGTACCCGGTAAACTTTACTCACAAAGAAAACAATTACCTCGAGTTCTACCGCGAAAGCCTGATCCCATTTCAGACGTCAACGGAAGGCCCTAAACTGGCGGTGGGCGATGTGAACGGCGACGGCCTGGATGACTTCTATGTAGGAGGCGCCAAATGGCAGGCTGGTTCCCTCTTTATCCAGCAGTCCAATGGCAGGTTCCTGCCTTCCAGGCAGGCGCTTTTCCAGACAGATTCTGTGTATGAGGATGTCGATGCCGTTTTCTTCGACGCCAACAACGATCGGCACCCAGACCTATACGTGGTGAGTGGCGGCAACGAGTTTTATGGCCAGATGAAGGAGCAGTTTGACCGGCTATACCTGAACGACGGGAAAGGCAACTTCAGCAGGAGCAAGGGGCTGCCGCCCATGTATGATAACAAGAGCTGTGTCCGTCCGGTTGACTTCGACAAGGACGGCGATCTGGACCTGTTTGTTGGCGGCAGGGTATTGAGCTATCAGTATGGCAATCCACCGAATTCCTACCTGCTTCTCAACGACGGCAGGGGTAATTTTACGGACAGAACCGAGCAACTGGCACCGGAGCTGCGCAAGGCAGGTATGGTAACCGATGGCGCCTGGTTCGATTATGACCGGGACGGGGACGTGGACCTGGTGGTGGTAGGCGACTGGATGCCGGTAACGGTGTTCGAAAACAAGGGCAATAAACTGGCGAAGGTCACTGACAATGAAGTGCTCAACCAGTCTGTGGGGTTCTGGCAAACGGTTAAAGCCGCCGATTTTGATCAGGACGGAGACCTGGACCTGGTACTGGGGAACCTGGGCACCAACACCAAGTTCAGAAAGAAAGAAAATGCGGGGCTGCGGATGTATGTCAAGGACATCGACGGCAACGAAAGCATGGATCAGGTCCTGGCCTATAAGCTAGATGACAACTGGTATCCTGTGGCTACCAAAGACGAGTTAGGGAAACAGCTGCCGCTTATCAACAAGAGGTTTACCAGCTACAAGGCGTATGCAGGCAAACCCGTGGAGGAGCTTTTTGAGAAAGAGGAACTGAAAGATGCCCGCTTACTGGAGGTGAACACATTTGAGTCGCTATACCTGGAGAACCTGGGTAACGGAGATTTCAGAAAACACCTGTTGCCCAACCAGGCCCAGGTATCCAAGATCTTCGCGCTGCATGTGGAGGACCTGAACCGCGATGGACACCTGGACATTCTGGCTGGTGGTAACCTGTATGGCGTCAGCACTTACCAAGGCAGGTATGATGGCAGCTACGGAGTATTGCTGGCCGGCAATGGCAAAGGAAACTTCACCGCTATACCTCCGGCTGAGAGCCGCTTCCTGCTGGACGGGGAAGTGCGCGACATCAAGAAGCTGAAAACCACGCAGGGGGAGCTGATGCTGGTGGCGCGCAACAAGCTGCCTGTGCAGCTTTTCAGAAAGCTGGATCCTCCGCCTGCAGGAAAGCAACTGGTGTACGATCCCAGACCCCAGAAGCAAACCCAATAGCAACCGTGACTTTAGCGTTAGAAGCGGTAGCTGCTCAACTAATTGATAATTTGATATTTGCAACTAATTTGTTAACTTGATCAACAAAAATCCTGAGACATGAAGAAGCCATTCCCATTTGTCAGCCTACTTTTTCTTGTTTGGGGAATAATGGTCGGTTGCCAGGAAAGAAACAAGGATTACCGGCAGGCTGCTGCCGAACCTGAATTTCTGCACCAGTCGGTGAATAAGCTCACAGATGTGATCACACACGATATCTTTTCCCCGCCGGTTGCCAGCAGGATCTATATCTATCCGCAGGTAGCTGCTTACGAGGTGCTGTTGCATGATTACCCGGATTATCAATCCCTGAATGGACAGTTGAATGGCTTCAAAGGTATACCGCAGCCCGCACCAGACTCCGTGTACTGTTTTCCGCTGGCCAGCCTGAATGCCTTCCTCACCGTTAGTCGCAGCCTCATCTTTTCTTCTGATATGCTCGATGAATACGAAGAGCAGCTCTATGACAAATACCGAAAGATGGGTGTGCCCGAAGATGTGTTCGACCGTTCGGTGCGCTACGGCCAGGTAGCAGCCAAAAGCATTCTGGCCTATGCGGCAGAGGATGGGTACAAACAGACAAGAGGGTATCGCCATACCGTGTCCCAGACTGCCGGCCGCTGGGTACCCACGCCACCGGCTTACATGGATGCCGTCGAGCCTTTCTGGTTCAAGGTTCGTCCTTTCGTCCTGGATTCCTGCAGTCAGTTTGCGCCCGCAACACCAGCTGTATTCAGCCCGGATACGGAAAGTGACTTCTATAAGGAGATGCTGCAAGTGTACGAAACCACGAATCAACTGACAGAAGAACAAAGAGAGATCGCCAGCTTCTGGGATTGCAATCCCTTTGTGATGCACACCACGGGGCATGTGATGTATGCGACAAAAAAGATCACGCCGGGTGGTCATTGGCTGGGTATAACAGGTATAGCAACACGCCAGGCAAAAGCCGATATGATGGAAACCCTGGAGGCCTACGTGCGGGTGTCTGTCTCGCTGGCAGATGGTTTTATCTCTTGCTGGGATGAAAAGTACCGCAGCGATTGCATCCGGCCCGAAACAGCCATCAACATGCTGGTCGATGAGAAATGGGTGCCGCTGCTGCAAACGCCGCCCTTCCCGGAATACCCCAGTGGGCACAGTGTCATCTCCAATGCAGCTGCCGTCGTGCTGACCGATCTGTATGGGCCATCTTTTGCTTATGTGGACTCAACCGAGGTCGCCTATGGTTTGCCTGTCAGGTCTTTTAACTCTTTTATGGAGGCCGCTGAAGAAGCCGCTATCAGCCGTCTGTATGGGGGCATTCACTTTATGCCAGCCATCGAGAACGGGGCGGCGCAAGGGAGACAGGTAGGCTCCCATGTTGTTTCGAGGCTCCTAACCAGGAAAGAAGCCGGCGATCTGCCTGCTGTTGCCAGTAAGCAGTAAGGGATGAAGCAATTAATAGAGCAGCGATTTCACGCCGATATATTCCTTTAAGTTGACTTAGAACACATAAGAATGGGGAGTTTGATTTGCTGAATTCCTTTTAGTTCGTGTACCCAGATCCAGATAACGGTTCTCTGAGTCTTTCGTGTGGCCCTTCTATCTAAAAGTCTAAATTGTTTTTCCAGCTATAATATTGATGTGACCTCCATATTATAGCTGATGCTTCCTATACCTGGGATCCGATGGGCAAAGGCTCTTCGCGACTTCTTCATCTCGAAGCTTGCTGTAGGAGACATCCTTATCCCGTGTGCAGGTATACGCGGGTTAGGAAACCCGCAACAGGTTAGATTCGGATGGAGAAATCCGAATCAGCTTACACCAGTTGTGTAACAGGATAAATGTCCTATTCTCCCTTATCAGACCCTTGCAGCTTGCTTGCAGCGCAGCTTTATTAAGATTCAGCGCTGAGATTCATTGCGCCTGACTATGCGTTTTTCTGCATACTTTATAAAATAATCTGCATAATGTTTGGGTTATAGAGATAAATTTTCCTTAATTCGTGGGTAAATTTGAAGTGAGTGCGTGCTTACTGCGCGTTTATGCTTCTTTAAAAATGTTTTTTTCAGGTATAGCAAAGCCCCTGCGGTGCCGGCACCTGGAAGGAAAATAAAATTTACAGCAGCAAGGGTAGGGCCAGAGGGCAAGGCTACCTGAAAGCTGTGAAAACTGAACAATGAACCGAAATCCATTCAAAAAGAATATGTCTTTTAACTTTAGGGTAGTACATGCGTTGCTTATGCCCTTGCTGCTCTCCGGAATAGTAAGCTCCTGTAAGCCCCAGCAGACAGGTATAGCAGCTGCGCCAGCACAGCAGCAGCAGCCATCTTCTGTTTCGGAAAGCAAAGCGATCGTAACAGCAGCTGACCAGACGGCAGCATACCTGCCATACCTCAAAGGAAAACGCATCGGCATGGTGGTCAATCCGACTTCCATCATAGGCAACACGCTGAGTGTGGACAGCCTGCATGCCCTGGGTGTGAACATTGTTCGGGTGTTTGGTCCGGAGCACGGTTTCCGCGGCGATGCCAGTGCCGGGATTAAGGTAGATGACAGCGTGGACCCGAAAACTGGTATCCAGGTGGCATCCCTATACGGTGCAAAGAGCAAACCCTCCAAGGAAGATTTAGCCGATATCGACCTGATGATTTTCGATATTCAGGATGTAGGCACCCGTTTCTATACCTATACCATCACGCTGCATCGCGTTATGGAAGCCTGCGCCGAAAACGGAGTGGAGCTGATGGTGCTGGACCGTCCAAATCCGAACGGCTTCTTAATAGACGGGCCGATCCTGGAGCCGGAAAATAAGTCGGGCATTGGCATACACCCCATCCCTATTTCGCACGGACTTACGATAGGCGAGTTTGCCCAGATGATCAACGGCGAAGGCTGGCTGGCCAACGGGGTAAAGTGTAAACTCAACATCGTGAAATTGAAGCACTATACGCACGACATGCCTTATACCTTGCCGGTAAGTCCATCGCCTAACCTCAACACACAACAAGCCATCCTGCTATACCCTTCCACCTGCCTTTTCGAAGGCACTATCTTTAACCATGGCCGGGGCACCTACTTCCCTTTCACGGTAATGGGGCACCCCGAGATGAAAGGCAAGTACGACTTCAGCTATACCCCGGTAGGTATAAAAGGTATGGCCGAAACACCGCTGCACCAGGATAAGGTTTGCTATGGGCTTGATCTGCGCAACTATGACACAGAAGAATTCCGCAAGACCGGGCGGATAAACCTTAGCTGGATGATAGAGTTGTACCAGGCCTATCCGCACAAAGAGAAATTCTTCGACCGAAAGCAAAGCAACCAGATCGGCGACATTAACAAACTGGCCGGCACCAAGCAATTCAAAGAGCAGATCATAGCTGGCGTGTCGGAAGAAGAAATTCGCAAAAGCTGGGAGCCGGGCCTGAGTCAGTACAAGCAGATGCGGATGAAGTACCTGCTCTATCCGTGAGGCTATACCTGGTTGTCGGCTCTGTCTGTAGCTCATCTGGGTACTGCTTAGGTGGAGGAAGAATTGAATTATTCTGACAGGGTATGATTCGCCTCGCTTTGTGTGCCGGCTGAGGCGGAGGCTCCAAAAAGGAGAACTCAGTTGCCCTGATAGAGGCTATAAGGCAGATGCGACTTTGAAAATGCGTAGCCTGTTTGCGTTTTTTTAAGTGAAATAGGTTTCAGTTGCACGAAGCTGAGCAAAAGGATTCCAATGGACCAAGGTGACTTAAATCCTTTAAATACAGTTGGTTACTTCAATTGCAAACGTTTGTGCAGAATTTATATGAAATAAGTTAAACTAAAAATTCAAAAACTAGAATTAGTTTCTGTAAAAGATACGAGGTTTACAGGCTGCAGCTTTTTCTTTTTTTCGTCAGAAATATTGCAATAACCTGTGTGCTGTTCTGTTTTTTATTTAGCTTTAAAGTAAACTTCATACAACGCTTTCAATAAAGAATAGCCAGGTGGGTAGGAATTGTATTATGTGTATTTATTGTAAAATGTATATATAGTAGTATCCTGTTTAGATTTTCGCCTAGGTGCCGGGGTTATTTTGAAGGACCACGGGGCAGAGCAAGGTGGTGTTCAAGTAGAGTTCAAATTTTTGTCATCCATAAATTCTATGTTTTTTAACCTGTTACTGTTTTTGTTCCATACTAATCCAAATCACTAGCCACGCTGTTATGATGAAAAAATTACATTGTCTACTATGGGGGATCTGTTTTCTCCTGTTTCATTTTACAGTTAGTGCTCAAAGCACAACTGTAACGGGGACGGTAACTGCCGCCTCCGACAATTCGCCGCTACCAGGTGTGTCGGTCGCAGTAAAAGGTACTTCAAAAGGAACTGCAACCGATGTTAACGGTACGTTCAAAATTGAAGCTGCACCTACCGATGTGCTTGTTTTCCGCTTTATTGGTATGAAATCGCTGGAAAGAACGGTGGGAAATTCCACGACCATTTCCGTTAAACTCGAGGATGACTCTAAGGCTCTTGGAGAGGTTGTCGTGACAGCACTCGGCATCAAAGAAGAGAAGAAGACTCTCGGTTATGCTATAACAGAAGTTAAAGGGGCAGCCATTGCTGAAACCCAGCGTGAAAACTTCGCAAACGCCCTGGCCGGTCGTGTGGCAGGTGTGGATGTGTCCTCTACTTCAGGTCTACCTGGTTCTTCTGTTTCAATTATGATCAGAGGTGTAAGTTCATTGAGTGGTAGTAACCAGCCACTGTATGTAGTAGATGGACTTCCTATCAGCAACAACAGCTTTAACACAGGCAATTTTGCAGGTGCTGCTTCTACTCAGTTAGAAAACCGTGGTGTTGACTATGGTAACAGAGGTGCAGACATTAACCCGGAAGACATTGAGAGCATCACTATCCTGAAGGGTCCTGAAGCTTCTGCGCTTTATGGTATCGATGCTGCTTCTGGTGCAATTGTCATCACGACCAAAAGAGGTAAAGCAGGTTCCATGCAGATCAACTACAGCAACAGCTTCCGCTCCGACCGCATTGTAAGCTACCCTGAAATTCAACGCGTTTACGGAAGAGGTGTAGAAGGTGTATCGGATGATGGTACGTCCATCACGACCTACTTTGGTGAACCATATCCTTCTGAAGCTAAGCTCTATGATAACGTAAGAAATTTCTTCCAGACAAGCAATAGCCAGAAGCACAACGTGTCCGTTTCTGGTGGTAATGACAACGCTACTTACCGTGTGGCGGCCTCTTATACAGATGCAGGCTCATTTATTCCAAATGCAGGTCAGGAAAAATTCAACTTTACGACAGCACTTACTTCGAAACTGAACAAGTACATCTCAACTGACATTTCGATAGCCTATACCAAGTCTGATGTGCAGTCAGTTTTCAACGTGAGTGGAGGTCCTATGCTGGGTCTGCTTTCATGGCCTTCTAACGACGATGCCAGTGTATACCTGAACGAGCAAGGCAACAGAAGACGTTTCTCTACAACTACCAGTACCGCTTTCCCTGAATTGGAGAACCCGTTTTTCAACGTAAACAAAAACTCTATCAACACGGCAAACGACCGTTACATCACCAACGCCAAGTTGATGATAGAGCCAACTTCGTGGTTGAGATTTGTGGGTAACATCGGTTACGACTACTACACCAACAAAATCACGCAGATACGTCATCAGGAGTCTAGACTGGCTGGTTCTACAGGCGGTATTTTTGACCAAAGTGTTGACAACGACAGAAACATTAACGTGCAGTACTATGCCCAGTTGACGCACGCTTTCCTGAACGACAAACTGACGACCGACTTTAAAGTAGGTAGTGCGGTGTACGATCAGAACAACTACGTACAGTCGGTACAGGGTACCAAGTTTCTGGCCCCTGGTCTGTACTCGATCGAGAATACAGATCCGGTGACACACCGTGGTAGAAACAGACTGTCTCAGCGCCGTTTGGTTGGTGCATTCAGCAGCCTGAACATCGGTTACGATGGCATGCTATACCTGAGCCTGACGGGCCGTAATGACTGGACTTCTACACTGCCAAAAGCGAACAACTCATTCTTCTATCCATCTGCAGGCCTGAGCTTTATCTTTACTGAGCTAGCACCTTTTGCAGGTATCAAAGATGTGCTTTCTTATGGTAAACTGAGAGGTTCTATTGCACAGGTAGGGAAAGACGCAGCGCCCTACATGATCAGACCTTGGCTGGAGCCACGCACTACAACAGGTGGAGGTTTTGGTTATGCTTTCAACGGTCCAAGCGAGAATCTGATGCCAGAGATAACGACTTCGTTTGAAATTGGTACAGAATTGAAGTTCTTCAACGACCGTTTGGGACTTGATGTAGCCTACTTCAAGAAGGTTTCCAAAGATCAGATTGTAAGAAACATGCGTCTTAGCTACGGTACAGGTTATGTACTGAAGACCTTCAACGCAGGTGAGATTGAAACAGGTGGTTTCGAATTCCAACTGAATGCCACTCCTGTGTTAGCATCTGACTTTACATGGGATATGTTTGCCAACTTCAGCCACAACTACTCTGAGCTTGTAAAGCTGCCTTCTTCCATACCTGAGTATTACAACTCTGATACATGGTTGTATAACAACATCAGAAACGGTGCGCGTGTAGGTGGTCCTGTTAACTCACTTACAGGCTACGACTACCAGCGCAACGCAAAGGGTGAAGTCTTGATCAACCCTTCAACTGGATATCCGCTGAGAGACCTTACCGAGTGGAAAGTGATCGGTGACAGAAACCCTGATTTCATCATGGGCCTGGGCAACACTTTCACTTATAAAAGCCTGTCGCTTAACTTCCTGTTCGAGCTTCGTC
>NZ_JSYF01000634.1:0-2459 GCF_054824225.1 Pontibacter sp. HJ8 | reverse complement strand
CGTGATCAAGGCTGCCTACAACAGCACCGGCCGTCCCGGACCGTTCCACAAATCCATCTCCGTTATCTCCAATGCGGCCACACCGCAGGCCGTTATCTTTATAAAAGGGGAGGTTGGACCGAAAGATTTAAAAACTAGTCACACGCCGGAACAAAAAGCAAATTCCCCGCGTTTGGCTGTTGGTAACACATGGCACAGTTTCGGAAAACTTGAAAAAGGACAAAAATCTGTAGCCAAATTCACAATCAAAAACACAGGTCGGCAGGACCTGGTGGTACAGGGTGTTAAGAGCAAATGCAACTGTGTGAGCTATAAAGTATCCGTACCAGCTTTAAAGCCTGGACAACAAGGAATTTTGGAACTAACCTATGTACCTACAATGTTAAAGGAGCAGAACGAAGTAGTTTCCATTATTTCTAACGATATTGTAATGCCAGACCTGAAGCTGACGCTGAAGGCAACTGTAGTAGAAAGTCTGGCTCAAAAGAATATGTTAAGGGAGGGCTCACAGCCGGTACCTTTCAGATAGTTTTTTTCATAGTTTTATTTTGTACTAATGGCAGTGATTTTATCACTGCCTTTTTTCATTGCGGGCATTCCGGTTTTCTTCCTCCCGGTAACTCTCCGGTTTCAAATCGTCCCCTATCGCTTTACCTTCTACTGCCTGCTGCAGGTATAGCTATATGTTAAATGACAAGTTTTAAGGTATAAGTTTCTGTCTTATGCCCAGACCCTTGCCATAGACTTGAGATTGTTAAAGCAGCAACTGGATTTAACATTTTATTTCATGATAGATATGGTATATTTGCACAGCTTTTCCAACAACTAATACTATAATATAGAACGACATGATTATTGGTGTTCCAAAGGAAATCAAGAATAACGAAAACCGCGTTGGCGTACTTCCTGCCGGTGTGGTAGAACTGGTGCGCAATGGCCACACAGTGTACGTACAGGCTACCGCCGGTGAAGGTAGCGGCTTTGCGGATGAAGAATACGCAAAGGCGGGCGCCACGATCCTTCCAAGTATCGAGGAGGTATACGGTATCGCTGAGATGATCGTCAAAGTGAAGGAGCCGATTGAGCCGGAGTACAACCTGATCAAGGAAGGCCAGTTGCTGTTCACATATTTCCACTTCGCATCGCATGAGCCGCTGACGCATGCCATGCTGGAGCGCAAAGCCACTTGCCTTGCTTATGAAACGGTGGAGAGACCGGACAGAAGTCTTCCTTTGCTGGTGCCTATGTCTGAGGTTGCTGGCCGTATGTCGATCCAGGAAGGTGCCAAATACCTGGAGAAACCCTTGAAAGGCCGTGGTATCCTGCTGGGCGGCGTACCTGGTGTGCGTCCTGCCAAAGTGTTGATTCTGGGTGGTGGTGTGGTAGGTACCAACGCTGCGAAGATGGCAGCCGGCCTGGGAGCCGATGTGACCATTCTGGACACGAACCTGGCCCGTCTGCGTTACCTGAACGACATCATGCCAGCCAACGTGAACACGCTCATGTCAAACGAATACAACATCCGCGAACTGATCCCGACGCACGACCTCATCATTGGTGCCGTGTTGATCCCGGGTGCCAAAGCGCCTCACCTGATCAAGCGTGAGATGCTGAAGGAAATGCGCCCGGGCACCGTGCTGGTGGACGTGGCCGTTGACCAGGGAGGTTGCATCGAGACCTGCAAGCCAACAACGCACGAGAATCCTACCTTCATCATTGATGATGTAGTACACTACTGCGTAGCCAACATGCCGGGCGCCGTGCCTTATACTTCTACACAGGCCCTTACCAATGCGACCATGCCGTATGTTCTGCAAGTGGCCAACAAAGGCTGGAAGCAAGCCTGCGCCGATAGCAACGAACTGAAGCTTGGCCTGAACGTGGTGGACGGCAAAGTTGTCTACAAAGGTGTAGCGGATGCATTCGGTCTGGAGTACGTACCGGTTGATTCTGTGCTGTAATGCCTGACAGGTATAGCTATACCGGAGCGCCTTTCTGACTTATCAGGAAGGCGCTCTTATTTTGTCCGCAATCAACAAAAACGAAGTGCCAGTTCTCCTAAAAGCACAGGTATAGCACGGGTGTTTTCTTTATCGGTACTATTTTAGATAACTTTGCCTATTGTAGCCGCAATTTACATGGCGGCTTCGGCATGCGGAAGAAAAGCATACCTGAAAATGTTTTCCCCTTTTGCCATACGTATTCTATAAATCGGATTGATGTTCGACAGTACCTTTCAACTGCTGCTGCGCCGTCTCGGCATAATATTTCTGCTCTATACGCTGTTGCGGGCCATCTTCTTCCTGTTTAACAACGGTTCCTTCGCCGATGCCGGCGCAGGTGCAGTTGCGCTGGCCTTCGTGCACGGATTCCGCTTCGATATAGCGGCCATCGTTATTGTTAATTCCCTTTTCATTCTGCTCTCTCTCCTGCCCCACGGCAACATACAACACCCGGCC
>NZ_JSYF01000633.1:0-312 GCF_054824225.1 Pontibacter sp. HJ8 | reverse complement strand
CGTCACGGCCGGGTTGCTGATACCTGTTACCGCTGCTCTTGTCCAGGTATAGGTCGCTCCCGTAGTCGTACTTGTAGGGGTATAGCTAAAGGCAGCACCACTGCAGACAGCCGCTGGAGCCAATGTACTACTCAGTTTCGGGCTTGGATTTACTACCACCCTCACATCCTGTGCAGTGCTACTTTGGCAGCCATTAGCAAATGTGTTGTACCGGTATGTTACAGTAATTGGGGAAGTCCCGGTGTTCACCAGCGTTTCGTTCACATTACCTGAAACAGGGGTCGTCACGGCCGGGTTGCTGATACCTGTTAC
>NZ_JSYF01000632.1:0-869 GCF_054824225.1 Pontibacter sp. HJ8 | reverse complement strand
CCCCGGTCAGCGGATAACGGATGAGGTTGAGCCGGGCAAAAGGCATTTTATTAAGTGGATGATCATGCAAAGTTACAGGGCAGGGGAGTGGTAAGCATTGATCCAAATCAAGAAATGCAGTTGATCCGGATCAAGGATTTCAGTTGTTTGCTGCGATGCGCTTCTGAGTCGGGCTCAGGGCTTTCGATGTTAAACCCAGGAAAGAGAAGATCATGTGCTGGGGCACACGTTGCACGCGACTGGGCCGTGGTATGTGAAGCTAGAAAAAGATTCCGCTAAACTATACCTACGGATCATTGCTGAGCGGCCGGAAGAACAGATTTTCTTCCGGCTTCAGACCTGCTTTTGTCGTTCAGCGGCGGACTTACCTAACACAGTGCGCCTGCTGACAGGTATAGTGTTGATTAAAACAGGAATGGTCTTCTTTTTAGCAGATTTCTGGCTGCTTTCCACGTTGCTGTTCAGGTACCTGCTATACCTTGTAAGCCCGCGCAGTACTACACAAAACAGCAGCCTGATGCTGCGATTTAAGCGATTAACTGTCAGTTGTTTATAAAGGCGAAAGGGCTGCTGAGACCTGTGCCTCTATCCGGAGTCCCTCATAAAAGCAAAGGCGTGGGAATAAAAATTAAAGGCACGTTATCGTTTTGTTACCAAAATAATAGTTGTAATTTTGGACCAGAAAACGTTTTTAGTCTATTGAGAATGAGCGACAAGGATGAGGCCATAAAAACAGAGATTTTGAATGAGGCTCAGAAGCTGTTCCGGCATTTTGGTTGGACCAAAACCACGATGGAGGATATAGCCAAAGCTACCGGAAAGGGGAAGAGTACGCTCTATTATTACTACAAAAGCAAAGATGACATTTT
>NZ_JSYF01000631.1:0-12454 GCF_054824225.1 Pontibacter sp. HJ8 | reverse complement strand
CATAGTTTCTGTTTTTTTAATGATGAGCAAAAATAACGGATAATCCCAACTCTACAAAGCTACCCGCCCTCTCTTATTGCAGAAGGACCGGGACTGGGATTTTATTAAGATACAAATAGAGGTATATAAGAGTATAGGTATAAAACATAGAAAAGTCTTTCATGAATCTGTATTAGTCCTGTACTTTACGAGTCCATCACATCAGTTACCCATACTGTATGAAAAAACTTTTACTTCTTTTCCTGCCGCTTCTGCTTTCCTGTACGGTGTTGGCCCAGAAGTCAGCAAAAGATTATTTCCTGTCCGGCAATCAGAAATTCAAGGCGGGCAGGTATACCGATGCGATCCGAGATTACGACGAAGTGCTGAAGCTGGAGCCGGCGCATGTGGTCACGCTCACCAACCGCGGCGTTGCCAAAGACCGCCTGCTCGACTACCGCAGTGCGATCGAAGATTTCACCCTCGTCCTCGAACTGGACCCTAAACATGTCGAAGCCTGGACAAGCCGCGGCCTGTCTAAGTACAATCTCCGGGACTACCGGGGCGCCATCAGCGATTACAACAAAGCGATCGAACTGAACGGCAAACAGGCCAAGATCTACAACAACCGCGGCCTCGCCCGCTACGGCCTCAAGGATTACCGCGGCGCCCTGACGGATTACAACAAGGCTGTGGCCCTGAAGCAGAACTATGCTGAGGCCTTCTATAACAGGGGAGCTCCGAAATATAACTTGGGCGATAAAGCCGGCGCCTGTGCCGACTGGGCAAAAGCCAGATCTCTTGGCCTGAAAGAAGCGGAGCAGTATCTGAAGAACTATTGTAAGTAACTTGTATACCTTCCCTGCTGGAGTGAGTTTGCAGCTTGAATCCTGCTTTGTAGCGGGGGCTTCATCCAACTTGCTACTAGTCTTGTTTCATTGCCTCGCCTGGCCGGCGGGGCCTTACTTTTTTCCTTGATGAAAAAAGTAAGCAAAAAATCAAGGACGCTCCAAACTCGCTGAACGCTCGAACAGTGGAGCGCCTCAAAGCGCACCTGGCTGTAGTCTTAGCTTCGTAGTTTCAGTTGTAAGTATGACTTGCTATACCTGACAGCTATACCTGTTCTTTTTGTCATTTCGACCAACGGGAGAAATCTGGTACAGACTATACATTTCATACAGATTTCTCTGAGCTACGCTCGCCCTCTTCGACTCTCGTCTCGCGCGTATTCGAAATAACAGTCTGATGAAGTAACAGAAAGCTATCTTAGGAAGGCGGTAGAGGGAGGACCTATACCTGCTATGGAACACCAACTAAAGACAAAGCAGGAACAGGCTCCCCTCCTTAGTTAAGGAGGGGCAGGGGTGGTTGGAACCGGTACAGCACTATACTGGCTTATTCACGACGACGAGCAGGTACAGAAGATTCTATCGGGACGACAGTCAGAAACAAATCTTACTTCAGAAATAAACACCAAAAGAAAAAGGCGCCTTGTAGCGCCCTTTCAGCCGGCTTAGTACCGTTGCCTCATACGCCTTCCTCGTTACCGGCTACCGCTGGCTTTTCGGAGGCCAGCAACTCCTGCGGATGGATGCTTTTCATATCGATGGCCAGCATTTTACCTTCAATATCTTCTCTCACTGCAGCAAAGGCTGCCAGATGTCTCTTCTCGATCGGGTGGGCAGAAGGGAGTTTTACCCGGAGTGCGTCTACCTGCCTGCCGTTCTTCCAGAAACGGTAGCAGAGGTGCGGACCGGTCGCCAGCCCGGTGCTTCCTACGTAACCGATGGTCTGCCCCTGCTTCACGCGAGTTCCCCGGCGGATCCCTTTGGCAAACTTAGCCATGTGCAGGTATTGCGTGCTATAGGTCTTGTTGTGTTTGATCTTTACAAAGTATCCGTTGCCCCGCGTATAGGCTGCCTCCAGCACCACCCCCTCTCCTACCGTCCGGATGGGTGTGCCACGCGGAGCCGCAAAGTCGGTGCCCAGGTGTGGCTTGTAGCGCTTCTGCACCGGGTGGAAACGGCTTTTGGAGAAGCGTGAGCTGATCCGGCTGAACTCCAGCGGCTCCCGCAGGAAAGCTTTTTTGAGGCTTTTGCCATTCTGGTCATAGTAGCCTTTTTTCTTTCCGTCCGGCCCGAAAGCGATCGCATACAAGGGCTTCCCGTCGTGCTCAAAATAAGCCGCCTTGATCTCTCCAAACCCGATCGTAGTTCCATTTACCAGCTTCTCCTCATAGATCAGTTTGAACAGGTCGCCGGGTTGCAGGCGGCTCAGGTTGAGGCGCCAGGCAAAGATATCAGCAAAGTGGTTGACCAGTTGTGGGGTTCCGCCGGCAGCTACGATCGACTCGAAAAGGGAGTTTTGAATGAAACCGGCAATTGCCTTTTCCACCACTTCCACCTCCCGCTTCACCAGCCGCACATCCAGTTCCCCGTTCAGGTCATAGATCACATACTCTACCTCGTTGGGTTCATAGATAAAATAACGGGCTGTCTGGGCCGAATCCCGGGCGTGCAGAATGATATAGTTGCGGTTGGCACTGATACGCCTGACATTAAAGACATCCTTTGATTTCCGGGCCAGCAGGTCAATGGAGACAGGAGAAATGTTGTAGTCACTGAGTAGTTGGGAGAGATTTTCGCCTCTTTCCACGATCCCTTCTACTATTTCCAGGGTATCAGTAGGTATGCCGAACAGGACAGGGGCAGGCTTTTTTACAACTTTGGCCGGTGCGGGTGCGGAGGCTTTTACTTTTTCTTCAATAGTGGCAGTCTTAAAACTGAGGGTCTTGGCTGCCGTGAAAAAAACGAACAGCGAGACTGCGATCAGGATGGCTAGTCCGATACTACGTTTGAACATTACTGGGTACCTTTGGTTGGAAATCGGCACGAAAATATGGTTTAACCCATAGAAATAAAAATAATTACGCGCACAATAATCAGATTCTAAATATGTTGCAGTTCTATTTACCGATCCCGATATAGCACAAACACCCCGATCTTGCTTTCCACACAATTGCACTTTATCTCGCTTCACGTACTCTAAGCCCCTTATTTTCAGAAATTTGCAAACTAAAAAACCGGCAGACCCGCGATACTATTCTGAATAAAAAAAACTTTTATAACTTTGACGCCTATGAAAGCATTAGAAGGAAAAGTAGCCCTGGTAACGGGAGCATCAAAAGGTATAGGCCGGGCCATCGCACAGAAACTGGTGGAGATGGGCGCAGAGGTAGCATTCACCTACCTGTCAAGTGTCGAAAAAGGACAAGCCCTGGAGCAGGAACTCACTGCCAACGGCGGCAAAGCCAAAGGCTTCCGCTCGGACGCTTCTGACACGGCACAGGCCGAAAAGCTGATCGAGGACGTGGTAGCCGCGTTTGGCAAGATCGATATCCTGGTGAACAATGCCGGCATCACCCGCGACGGATTGCTGATGCGCATGACCGAAGACCAGTGGGACGCGGTGATCAACACCAACCTGAAATCTGTTTTCAACCTGACCAAAGGCGCTACCAAGCACATGATGCGCGCCAAAAGCGGCTCGATCATCAACATCACGTCGGTGGTAGGTATAAAAGGCAATGCAGGCCAGGCCAACTACTCGGCTTCCAAGGCAGGCATCATCGGCTTCACCAAATCGGTGGCCCTGGAGCTTGGCTCACGCAACATCCGCTGCAACGCGGTAGCACCGGGCTTCATTGAAACCGAAATGACCGGCGAGCTGGATCAGAAAGTGGTGGACGAATGGAGAAAGGCAATCCCGTTGCGACGCGGCGGTACGCCGGAAGATGTCGCCAACTGCGTTGCCTTCCTGGCTTCGGACCAGTCCTCGTATATCTCCGGCCAGGTGCTGCAGGTAGACGGCGGCATGCTGACCTAAGGTAATTAAGAATTAAGAAGGAGGAATTAGGAATTACAATTTCTAAATTCTTAATTCCTCATCCAAAAGACCAATGCTGTGGCGTTTACGTTAGTAGCATTGGTCTTTTTCTTTTATCTTTAGTTGCCAGCAGCACTTACAGTTTTTCGTAAGAGTTGAAGTATACCTTTTTAACTTTCCAACTTCCAAACTTTCTAACTCTTTTGAACTCCTTCCGCCTCATAACGACGTATTCCCCCTGGCTGATCCTGGCTTGTCTGGCTGTCGGAGCGCTATATGCCTGGCTGCTGTACAGCAAGCGCACCCCCTGGTCGAAAGGGATAAACTATACCTTGGCAATGGTGCGGTTTGTGGTCGTAAGCTTCCTCTGCTTTCTGCTGCTGGGCCCACTGGTGCGCTATGTGAGCAACAGCACACAAAAACCTACCATCGTTTTTGCAGTTGATAATTCACAGTCTGTTTCGCTTTTCTCTGACTCCCTGCAACTGCAGCAGGCAGAGCAAGGCTTGCAGCAACTTCGCAACCGGCTCCAGGACAAAGGGTATAGCACGGCGGTCAGAGCACTGGGTGCTTCCCGACCGCCACAGGACCTGGGTCAGTTACAATACGAGGAAGAGGCGACCAACCTGAGTCAGCTGTTGCAGCAGGTGCGGACCGACTTCGAACAACAGAACCTGGCAGGGGTGGTCCTGTTGTCAGACGGGATCGTGAACCAGGGCACCTCGCCCGCTTATGCCAACTACAACTATACCATTTACCCCGTTGCCGTAGGCGATACCATCCCAAAAAAAGACATTATCCTCTCGTCGCTGCGCTACAACAAGGTGAACTATAGCGGCAACCGTTTTCCGCTGGAAGCCGAGCTGCAGCACCAGGGTTTTGCCAACGCGCCTGTTACGGTGCAGCTGAAGGAGAACGGCAAAGTGCTCGACCGCAAAACCGTCAGCCTGAAACCAGGCCAGCCCATCCAGCAGGTGCCTTTCCAGGTGATGGCCGGCGGACTGGGCAAGCGCCATTATGAGGTGGAAGTACTGCCGCAACAAGGCGAGTTCACAACGCTCAACAACACCAAGCATGCCTACATCGATGTGGTAAAAGGCAAGATCAAAATACTGGTAGCTGCCGCTGCCCCGCACCCGGATATCAAGGCCTTGCGGGCGGCCATCGAGTCAAACGAAAATTACGAAACAACGCTCTTTATTCCTGGCCTCACCACCCTCAAGCAACAGGATTATGATGTGGCGGTGTTGCACCAGCTACCGGGCCGTACGGCTGGTGGCGAGGCAGCCCTGAACCTTGTGCGCCAGAAAAATCTGCCTGCCTTGTACATTCTTGGTCCGCAAAGCGACATCGGTGGTTTCAACCGCCTCAACGTGGGCATACGCATCCAGACGCCGGGGCAATCGGATGAGGTAACGAGCGTCTTCAACCCCAACTTCAGCACTTTCAAGGTAGCCGAAGAGGCGACGGAACGCCTGCAGCAGTACCCGCCTGCCATGGTACCCTACGGCGACTACCAGCTGACACCGAACACCGAAACCGTGCTCTACCAGCAAGTGGGACGGGTGCGCACCAACAAGCCGCTGCTCACCGTACAGACGATCGGCGACAAGCGCAATGCCGCCCTGCTGGCTTCCGGCACCTGGCAGTGGCGCATTACTGAAGCAGCCAATCATGAAAATTCGGCTGTATACGACAAGCTGATCACCAACCTGATGCAGTTGCTGACCGCACCGCGCAATAAAAAACGTCTGAACGTATACCCGGTGCAGAACGAGTATACCAGCTCCGATGAGATTCGCTTCGAAGCAGAAGCTTACAACGAAGCGCTGGAACCGATTTACGGACAGAATATCACGCTGAAAGTGACGGGTGCTAAGGGAGCAGCGAGATCCTTTAACTTTGCCAACGGCGAAAACCAGTCCGGCGTCAACATCGGTTCGCTTCCGGGTGGCAGCTATACCTATACCGCATCAGCCCGCATCAACGGCTCGCTGCAGCAGGACAAAGGGGAGTTTGTGGTGGAGGAGCTGCAACTGGAGGCCTTGCATGCTGTGGCAGATCACAACCTGCTCTACCAGCTGGGCAGCAACACGGGTTCTCGGCTCTATTATCCGGCGCAGCTGCAGCAACTGGAGGAGGACATCCTTGGGGCAGAAAACAAGGACCTTATCTACAGCTCAGAGTCGCTCCACGACCTGGTCGACATGAAGTGGCTGTTTTTTGTAATCCTGGCGCTGGTATGTGCCGAATGGTTTGTGCGAAAGTATAACGGGAGCTATTAGTCCTGTAAAAAAATTTCCTGCAAAAGGGACACGCAAAATACGCAACCAATCCTGCCTTTTATTCGCATGGATAAGCAGGTATACCTTTGAAAGAGCTGGTGGATGAGCATTCTTCCGGGAAAGTTAGTAGTACCTTACATCATTTTCGAAGCAGCAAGTAAATTTTCTGAACCCTATGAGAAAGCCCGCAGTACCCCAACTCGTTGTACTGGAAACAGAGCGCCTATACCTGAGCGAGCTGAACCCTGATATCTACCATTACCTTTTCACCTTTTGCAGTGATGAGGAGATCAAAGCCTACCTGGGGCTGAAGAACGCAGAGGAGCTGGCGGACGAAAAAGACAAATTCAGGCAGGGGCTGACCACCTATTTCCACTCTTTCAAAAACTTCCGGATACTGCACAAAGCGCAAGGCACGATGATGGGCCGCTGCGGTTTCCATACCTGGATCGTGAGTCACCGCCGGGCGGAGGTGGGGTATACGCTGCTGGACGATGCCTACAAACGCAAAGGGTATATGACCGAGGCGCTGGGGCCGGTGTTGTCTTACGGCTTTGAGAAAATGAAACTCCGACGTATTGAGGCCCTGGCAGCTGATTACAATACCCCATCTATTAAACTGCTTGAGCACTATGGTTTCAAGCTGGAGGGAGTCATCCGGGAGCATTATGTAGTAGATGGCATCAACGAGGACTCCGTGCTCTATTCCATCATCCGCCCCGAGTACGACCAGCTCAAAAGCTCCTGGAAACTTCATTATACACAAGACCGGGTATAGCAGAACCCGCCTATACTTGGTCGCCTATACCTACACGCCCATTTTAATTCGTAATTCGTAATTCGTAATTCCTAATTCGTAATTCCTAATTCGTAATTCTTAATTCTTAATTCTTAACTCCTCCCTTGAAGTACATTATCCTCAACAAGCCTTACGAGGTACTGACACAGTTTACGGACGAGACCGGCCGTGCCACGCTGAAAGATTATGTCAAGGTTCCGGAGATCTATCCGGTTGGCCGCCTCGATTACGACAGCGAAGGCCTCGTGCTCCTGACAGACGACAAAGCCCTGCAACACCGCCTTTCCGACCCCAAATTCAAAATTGAAAAGACGTATTGGGTGCAGGTGGATGGTATACCTACAGAAGAGGCCTTAGCTGAACTGCGCCGGGGCGTGCTGATCAAAAATGTAAAAACAGCGCCTGCCAAGGCCACCCTGCTCGCAGAGGAACCACCGATATGGGAGCGCTCCAAACCGATCCGGTTCCGGAAAGAGATACCTACTTCCTGGATGGAGATCAAAATAGCGCAGGGCATGAACCGCCAGGTCCGGCGCATGACTGCTGCGGTCGGCTATCCCACCCTTCGCCTCATCCGGCCAGGTATAGGTCCGCTCAGTTTAGGCGAGCTGCAGCCGGGAGAGTACCGGGAACTCACGCCCGAAGAAGTGTCGAAGCTCAAAAGCCTGACAGCAGGAGCTGGAACAGCGAAAGGAAACCCTTACAAAGGAAGAAGGCGCTTTTAGATGCTTTCACAAAGCTTTCAGGACAGCTGCTTGCCGGAACAAATTTATTTTAAAGTGCTTACAACCTTCTTCACAGGATTGGGGTCCTCCTGGTAAAGGCGGCATATTACTGCCCGGCATTCTCAAAATCCTGTTTCACGGTAATTAGTCATGTATGAAGCATAAAGTTTTACGCCCGCTGCAGTCGTTTTTTCTGCTATTGTTCCTTCCTGTTTTCTTCCTCTCTTCCTGTACCGATGACTGCGAAACGACGGTCTCCTACATCATGTATGAGCCGGTCTACATGCAACGTGCTGAGCTGAGTCAATCGATCAAAGTAACAGCTCCGCAGGCCCTCAAAGCACCCGGTAAGATCTATGTTAAGGGGTCCTACCTTTTCATCAATGAGGTAGACCAAGGCATCCATATCCTGGATAACAGCAACCCCTCTGCTCCCCGGACGATCAGCTTTATTCAGATACCCGGCAACAGGGACCTGGCCGTGAAAGGGAACATCCTGTACGCCGACAATTACATCGATCTGGTGGCGCTCGACATCAGCGATCCACAGGATGTCAGGCTGATCAACCGGGTGGAAAACATCTTCCCGAATCACTATGGCATGCTTACGAACGAGGCAGACAAGACATTTGTCGCTACTTTTGAAGAGAAGCGGGTAGCACAGCCGGTCACATCCGACTGTAGCGGCGGTCCGTCCCCCGTGTTCTGGCGTTCGTCCGATGGGAGTACTTTCGCAGCCAGCCCCAACCAGGCCGCCATACCTTCCGGCGCTACGGGCAAAGGTGGCTCTATGGCGCGGTTCACCATTTCGGGCAACCACCTCTATACCGTCGGCCAGTCTAACCTG
The DNA here is from genome assembly GCF_054824225.1 of Pontibacter sp. HJ8. Lineage (NCBI taxonomy): Bacteria > Pseudomonadati > Bacteroidota > Cytophagia > Cytophagales > Hymenobacteraceae > Pontibacter > Pontibacter sp. HJ8. The sequence continues at coordinate 3,934 of NZ_JSYF01000631.1, read as the reverse complement.
CAGGTTCTTGACATCAGCATCACCACCAGCCCGCAGAAAGGGAACACGATCCACCTGGGCTGGGGCATCGAAACCATCTTCCCCTACAAGAACATGCTGTTCATAGGCTCCACCACCGGCATGCACATTTACGACAATAGCAACCCGGAAAACCCGGTACGACTCTCCACCTACGCCCACGTGAACAGCTGCGACCCGGTGGTGGTAGACGGCGATCTGGCCTGGGTGACGATGCGCTCGGGCAACACCTGCGCCCGGGGTGTGAACCAACTCGATGTCCTCAACATCAGCGACCCACGCAACCCCAGACTGCTCAAGTCCTACCCGATGCAGAACCCGCATGGCCTGGGAATCGACCGCTCGACACTCTTCCTGTGCGAGGGCCAGTATGGCCTGAAAATATTTGATGTGACGGACCACCTGAAGGTAAGCGAAAACCTTACGGCGCATTTCAAGGACCAGGATGCCTTCGATGTCATTCCGTTGGGCAACAATTTAATGCTGATCGGCCAGGATGGCCTCTACCAGTATGACTACAGCGACCTGAAAAAGATACGGCTGCTGAGCAAAATACCGGTAACCCGATAAATTCTTCCTTCGACCTCCTGCATGAAAAAAATCTTACTCCTGCTCCCCTTCCTGCTGCTGCCGTATACCTGGTGTGCGGCCCAGGCTGCCGAGCCAACCGGTACCGGATCTGTACCCGACAAGAAATGGCTGGGTGCCGTGGACATCGGCTACCTGTATGGCAACGCAAGACGCTCCGATCAGCTCTATTCCAGTGCTTACCCTACGGTACAGGTGTTTTATGGCTACCGGCCTAACAGGCTGCTGGCAATCGGTGCTACGACCGGGGCGGACTTTTATGACAATACATTGGTGGTGCCCGTCGCATTGGGTATACGTGGGGAAGTTTTCAAGACCCGTATCAGCCCGACCTATAGCCTGGACGCCGGCTATGGCAGTGCGGCTTTGAGCGATGGCGACACTTCCAAGGGCGGCTGGATGTATCATCCGGCGCTGGGTATGCGGGTGAATACCGGCAATGGCACTGCTTTTACATTCGGAGCAGGTTACAAAGTGCAGCGCGTGCAACGGGAAACCTCCTCCTGGAACACCCTGATCGATCAGAAAATCACCTACAAGCGGCTCTCGCTACGCGCCGGTTTTATGTTCTAGCAAGGGCCAGGTCTGCCTAGCAGCTGCTCATACCTTCTCCTGCTCCACCATGTGCCGGATGATCTTGCGGGCATGTTCGCGGGAATTTTCGATAAACCAGACATGCGTTTCCATACCGCCGCAAACTACTCCGGCCAGGTATAGGCGCGGCAGGTTGGTTTCCATGGTTTCGGGATCGTGGAACGGATGCCGGTACAGATCATCGGATAGCCGGATCCCGATCTTTTCGAGGAAAGCAAAGTTAGGCTGATAGCCTGTCATGGCCATGACATAATCATTTTTCAGCGTGATGATCCCATCCGGTGTCTGAATATCGACTTCATCTGGCCGAATCTCCTTTATGGTGGATTGGAAATACGCTTTGATACAGCCCTCCGCAATCCGGTTTTCCAGGTCCGGCTTCGTCCAGTATTTGATGCGGCCCAGTTCGGTTTCCCGCACCACCATTGTGACGTCGGCTCCCTTGCGCCAGGTTTCGAGGGCCACATCGGCAGAAGAATTGTTGGCTCCCACCACCAGCACCTTCTGCTTGTAATAATAATGCGGATCATAATAATAGTGGCGCACTTTCGGCAACTCCTCCCCTTTTACCCCCAGCAGGTTGGGAATATCATAAAAGCCGGTGGCAATGATCACATGCCTGGCCCGGTACTCCTTTTTGTTGGTGCTGATCGCATATACCTCCTCCGAGGCAGCCGCTATACCCGTCACTTCTTCAAAAAGCCGGATGTTCAGCTGTCCGGCATCTGCAACGCGGCGGTAGTACTCGAGCGCCTCCGAGCGGTTGGGCTTGGCATGTATGGACGTAAAAGGCAGGCCGCCAATCTCCAGCCGGTCAGCGGTGGAGAAAAACGTCATGTTCAGGGGATAATTGAAAAGCGAATTAGTCAGCGTTCCTTTTTCCACGATCAGGTAAGAGAGTCCGGCTTTCTTTGCTTCGAGCCCACAGGCCAGGCCGATCGGGCCACCGCCGACGATGAGTATATCCAATAGTGTATTCAATGTGCTAGCGCGATAAAATTAAAGACACCTATACCTGGCTCAGGTATAGGTGAAGGTATAACGTGAAATCAAGTGAATTCATACAATCTATTTCCCCATCGCATACCGGATTCCTCCCCACATGTGCTGCAGAAACAGGGGCTCGCGGTAGCTTTCGTTGGTGTGCCCCAGGGCGGTATAAAAAGCTCTGCCTCCCTCATAGGTGTGGTACCAGGCAATAGGGTGATGTTCCCCATGCTTACCGCCTTCAAAAGTTTTCTCGTCCAGTGTAGCCAGTACCTTCACCTCCGGATTCAGGTTCTTGAAGTTGTACCACTCGTCGCGGCGCTCCCAGCGGTCCGGCAGTCCTTGGGTAGCCGGATGGTTTTTATCGACCACATCCACAGCGGCCTGCTGAATCTCGGGGTGACTTTCGAACTGCGCGCCTACTAATTTTGCATACCAGGGCCAGTCATACTCGGTGTCAGCAGCGGCGTGTATACCTGCAAAGCCACCTCCTCTCCGGATGTAGGTTTCAAAGGCTGTCTGCTGCTGGGGGTTGAGTACATCTTTTGTCGTATTCAGGAAAACAACTGCCTGGTAGTGTCGCAGGGAGTCCGCTATAAAGTAGGCCGCATTTTCAGTTGTGTCTACCTGCACCTGGTGCTCCTTTCCCAGTTTGAGCAAAGCGGCTTTGCCGTGCGGAATAGATTCGTGCCGAAATCCCGTCGTTTTGGAGAAGACCAGTATGCGGGCATTTTTTGTTTCTGCGTCTTTTGCCACATCACCGTTCTTTTCGGCACAGGCCTGAACCTGGACGGTAAGCAGCAGTGCCAGCGCACCAAGCAGGAAGTTGTTCATCATGATGAAATGTTTTCAGAATTTATAGATGACTGCGTATACCTTTTCAACAGTATCAAAGGACTTTCTCCGTTCTGCTTTCAGGTATAGGACTGTTTGAATTTAAGAATATTTCCGTACAACGCACTGCCTTTCATGTGTTCCTAACACCAGCTCCACTGGTTCTGCAGCAGAAATAAATGCACCAGGGGGCAGGTCCGGCCTGGGGCTCTATACCTGTCTGCCTCACCGGCCGCTACTCTCCTTCCGAAATACACAGTAATTCCTTAGCTTTAGAAACTCAAACTATTCTAACCTTACCTCATACGAAACAATGCAAAAACGTATACTTTCGGTAGCCTTGCTGGTCGCCCTGTGCGGCGGTGCAGTACAGGCTCAAAAGAAAGCACCCCGGCAGCCGGACCACACACCCGCCAAAGAAAGGCTGCAGGGATTCGAAACGCGCCGGCAACTGGAACAGCAATCACTTGTAAAAAATGTCGCCTTCCGCAACGTGGGCCCTACGGTACAAAGCGGCCGCATCACAGACCTGGATGTGTCGCCTAAAGACCCGACCACCTTTTATGCCGCCTATGCATCGGGTGGCCTGTGGAAAACGACCAACAACGGCATCTCCTTCGAGCCGCTCTTTGACAACGAAGCGGTGATGACCATCGGCGACATCGCCGTGGACTGGAACAACAACGAAACGATCTGGATCGGAACAGGCGAGAGCAACTCCAGCCGCTCTTCTTACTCGGGTGTGGGTGTGTACAAGAGCACCGATGGCGGCAAAAGCTGGCAACACATGGGCCTCGACGATACGCACCACATCGGGCGCATCATCCTCCACCCCACCGACCCGAATACCCTTTGGGTAGCAGCAGTAGGGCACCTCTATTCGCCCAACAAAGACCGTGGCGTGTACAAAACC
>NZ_JSYF01000089.1:0-14430 GCF_054824225.1 Pontibacter sp. HJ8 | reverse complement strand
CCGGAAGTTCCTGTTCCAGTATTCTTCCTGTGGGCCAAGCGCAGGGTTGAGCGAAAACCGGTTCCATACCTGCCAGGTGTTCATATCCGATGGACCACCTCCGCCTGCATGCGTGTCGTCGGAGGCCGCGTTTATGGCTCCGAAGTTATGATAGGTGTTGCCCGCCTGCCATCCCAGCGGGTCGTAAGCGGCGACTAAGCCAGCAAAAGCCTCATCCGGGGTCTTGTAATAGCTGGACTCCAGAATAGTGCCTTCCGGGTCAACAGCCAGGAAATCGTCGTCGCAAGAACTGAACAAAGGAAGCCCAAGTGCAAACAACGCAGTGTATAGGATATATTTTCTTTTCATGATTCGTTTATTTAAAATTCCAGCCTACTAAAAACCAACATTAACCCCAAACATGAGTGTGCGCGCCTGCGGATAGAATGCTCTGTCTATACCTAAAATGCTTCCGCCGATCTCCGGGTCGTATCCGGTGTATTTGGTGAAGGTCAGCAGGTTGTTGCTGCTCACATAGAAGCGTACTTTCTGAATGGAAGCTTTGTCGGTAAGGGAGCTTGGCAAGGTATAGCCCAGCTGTAACGTCTTGATCCGGAAGTAATCGCCATCCTCTAGATAGAAGTCCGAAGGATTGGAGAAGTTTCTGTTCGGGTCGTTGTTGGAAAGTCTCGGATAGTCGTTCGTAGAGCCTTCTCCTGTCCAGCGTCCCAATGCCTTTGATTGCCAGTTGGCATTGGTGATCTCTAAGCGGCGCAGCCCCTGGAAGATCTTGTTGCCCGTTACGCCTTGTCCGAAGATGAGCAGGTCGAAGTTTTTCCAGGCCGCATTCAGCGTTAAACCAAACGTCCAGTCCGGAAGCGGTTTGCCCAATACGATGCGGTCTGCGTCGGTTATCTGGCCATCATCGTTGAAATCGGTCCAGCGGAAGTCTCCCGGTACGGCATTCGGCTGTATGATCTGGCCGGCAGAGTTTACATAGCTGGCAACTTCTTCCTGATTCTGGAAGATTCCGTTTGTCTGGTAGCCGTAGAAAGCGCCGTAAGGCTGGCCTACGATCATGCGGTTCAGGTTGCCATTGAACGTTTGGATGCTGGCGCTGCCGTTTTCAGTGAATTGTTTGCCGCTTTCCAGGGACAGTATCTCATTCTTTACATAAGAAGCATTGCCGGTCAGGCCAAAGCTGAAATCACCCAGCTGCCGGTTATACCCTAATTCCAGCTCTATGCCTCTGTTTTGCATGTCGGCAATGTTGGCGGAAGGATTTCCTGTAGAGCCTACATAGCCGGGTAGTTCGAGTGGTCGTAAGATGCCAGAAGTCTTTTTGTTAAACCAGTCAAAGGTGAAGTTGATGTCCCGGAAAAGGGTCGTTTCAAACCCGATGTTTGTCTGAGCAGTTTCTTCCCAACGCAAGTCCGGGTTGGCCGGGGCATTCGGGCTGTAGCCGATGGTATAGCCTTCATAACCAAAGGTATAGTTGCGGCCAGATCCGATTGTAGGTACAAAACCAAAGTTGCCGGTGTTGTCATTTCCTACTATGCCGTAGGAGCCACGGACTTTAAAGAAGTCTACTACTTCGTTGGTTGGCCAGAAAGCTTCGCGGGAAGCTACCCAACCCACGGAAGCCGATGGGAAATAACCATACTGGTTATTGGAGCCGAATCGGGAAGAACCGTCCCGTCTGATAATACCTGTAAAGAGGTATTTCTCATCGTAGTTGTAAGTCACACGCCCGAAAAGCGAACTAATGGTATGCGCCACGCCATCATAGCCTCCGGCAGAAATGCTGGTAGTAGGCACCGGCAGGTTGAAAGAAGCGTCCCCGAAATTAGTGGCCGGTATGGCGTTGTAGTTCACGTTCAATCCGCTGGATAAGCCATCGCGGTAAGCCCCCTGGCCCAACAGAACGGCAAAATTATGGCTGCCGATTTCGCGTGAGTAGGAGAGAATGTTCTCGATGTTATAATCCATCACCCTGCTTCTGTCACGGCTTCTGGCTGTCTGCTGGCTTGTTGTGGATGCGTTCAGGTAATAAATCGGCCGGAAGCTTTCGCCGCCCCAGTAAGCCAGTTTACCGCCCAGGGTAGACCGGAACTTAAGTCCCTTGATCGGCTCAACTTCTGCATAGGCATTGCCTACGATGTTGTCTGACCAGCCATGGTTGCCCAGTTGGGTTTGTAAATAAGCCATCGGGTTGGTCATTTCCTGCTGCACCGTGGTCGAAATACCGTAGGGGAAGCCTTGTGAATTGCGGATAACAGGTTGCCTGTTGTAGATGCTGTTCGGGTCATCAAGTATGGCCGGATCTGTGATCAGGAAAGGCGTGATCGGGTCGAGGTTGATGGCAGAGTTTAGCGGTCCGCCAAATTCGGTGTTGGGGTTAAAGCCGCCCATACTTTTGATATGCGAGTAGCCCAGCGTCTGGCCTAATGTCAGCCATTTGGTTACTTTATGGGTGGAGTTCAGACGTACATTGTGCCGCTCGTAGTTGGAGATTTCGCTTAGTACTATACCTTCCTGGTTCAGGTAGCCATAGGAAGCATAGAAAGTGGAAATATTGTTGCCGCCGCTTATGGCAATGTCATGGCTCTGAATGCGGGCATCATCGTTGAAAACATGCTCCTGCCAATCTGTGCCTTCTCCCAATGAACGCGGGTCTTCGTATACGATGCCGCCGCCACCTGCGACGGAGGCTTCGTTGCGAAGCGTGGCATATTCCGTGGCATTCAAAAGATCCAGCTTCCGGGCGGGTGCCTGGGTACCGTAGTAGGCGTTGTAGTTCAAGCGGATGCTGCCTTCACGTCCTTTTTTAGTCGTGACCAGGATGACACCGGCCGCACCTCTGGTACCATAGATAGCAGCTGACGCCGCGTCTTTGAGTACTTCGATGGATTCAATATCGGATTGATTGAGGAAATCTATACCGCCATTTACGACCACGCCGTCCACGACATAGAGCGGACTGTTGTTGTTCAGGGTAGTTATACCCCTAACCCTTACCGTTGATTCAGCGCCAGGTGCTCCTGAGTTGGATGCGACCGTTACACCCGAGGTTCTGCCTTGCAGGGCCTGCTCTACACGTGTGATCTGCTGGTTCTCCAGGTCAGTGGATTTTACGCTGGAGATAGCACCTGTCACCACGCTTTTCTTCTGGACACCATAGCCGATCACCACGATCTCTTCCAGGGCCCGGGCATCCGTCTGCAGCACAATGTTGATGGTTGTGCGGTTGTCGATGGTTACTTCCTGCGTCAGAAAGCCAATGTAGGAAACCTGCAGAACACCACCTGCGTCAGGTACGCTCAGGGTATAGTTGCCTTCCACATCCGTTACGGCTCCGGCTGAACTGCCTTTTAAAGCGACGCTGGCCCCGATAAGCGGCTCCCCGGTGTCCGAGGTTACTTTGCCTGTTATTGTTTTGGCGTAGGCCCTTTCTTTTGTGAGTCGTACTTTGCCCGGAGTGTCTGCATAGGTAACTGAATTTACGCAGGCAACCATGGAAAGACAACCCACAGCTGTGTATAAGTATTTTCTCATAAAATAGAATAGTATGTTAGGTTATGTGTTAATTCAAACTGAAGCAAATCCATCCAAGTGATCAATCACTCGTGAAATAGGCAACACGAATCCCTGGGAACAGAATTTTTGTAATTAACTTCTGTCGCTACTTTGGATATTCTGGTGGTGGTACTTCCCTTAGGATCGGGGTCTCTGTAATTGCGATATAATTTTACTGGTAAGAAACTGCAGTTCAAAAGAAGTATACACCTCACAGGTACTTTTTGACTACGTCATGAATACGTCACAGAAATTATGCGTGTCGTAATATCTTGAAAATCATATAGTTGGTAAAGATGAGTCGAAATGGGTTTCTGCAGCACCGGGAAGGTGTACTTAAGGAATACCACTGCCGGCCATTATAAAAAGTGTTTGGCTTCCTGTGCTTTTAGAAAGGTGGGTGTGTTATTATTTGTCTTTTTCCAAGAAGGGTGATTTGGTAAGATCAGTGTATTCTTACGCAAGGCCAGGGAAGGTCTGGCTATACCTGCAGGTATAGCCGTTGTTTGGAACGGGGAAAACTCAGCTTGTAAGCAGGGGAGAGGTTCGTAAAAGATTTGAGTTAATCCGCCCGGTGCAAGTATAGGCAGCCAGGTATAGGGCCACACGGGGCAAAGGAAAATGAGTACTCACCTACAGGTGTTTTTAGCCACGGAAGTGACAGCGGCCCGGGTATAAAAAAAGCTGCCCGGCTCATGCCAGGCAGCTCTTCGCTATACTTTGAAGCGCTATAGCAGGTTATAGCATGTTGTGATACACAGCTTGCACATCATCATCCTCTTCAATCTTTTCAACCAGGTTCTCTATCTCTTCGGCCTGTTCATCCGTCAGTTCGATGCGGGTGTTGGGTATACGCTGCAGTTCAGCGCTGATCACGTTGAGTCCTTTTTCTTCCAGGGCCTTCTGCATGACGCCAAAGTCCGTAAAGGCCGTTTCCACGATGATCTCCCCCTCATGCTCATAGATGTCTTCAGCGCCGACGTCGATCAGTTCCAGTTCCAGCTCCTCAATGTCAGTGCCTTCGGCCGCTATTTTGAATATGCCTTTCCGGGTAAAGATGAAGTCCAGAGAGCCTGTCTTTCCAACAGCACCGCCACCACGGGAAAAATACACGCGCATGTTGGCGATGGTGCGGTTGATGTTGTCCGTAGCCGTTTCTACAAGGATAGCAATGCCGTAAGGACCGTAGCCTTCGTATACCACTTCCTCATAATCCTTTTCTTCTTTGGAGGAGGCTCGCTTGATGGCTGCTTCCACTCTGTCCTTGGGCATGTTCACGCCCTTCGCGTTCTGAATGGCGGTGCGCAGACGGGAGTTCGAATCCGGGCTCGGTCCCCCTTCTTTCACGGCCATTACGATCTCTTTGCCGAGGCGCGTAAAAGCCTTCGACATTTTGTCCCAACGCTTAAATTTACGGGCTTTTCTAAATTCAAATGCTCGTCCCATAGTATCTGATTAAGTATATGTATTACAAATTTAGGGAGGCTAGCGGTAATTTGGTACTGCTACCTTAAAAACCTTGCAATTTTGTCTCTCTCCCGGAAGAGCGCTCCTTTTCGGGTAGTTAAAAGCCGGCATCGGCCTTTCCTGTCCGGGCTGTCGCATGGTAGTCCGTGATGTAGAGGTGCTGGTCGCAAAAGCTGTACTCATGCGCAATATTAGAACCCACCACGATCAGCCGGCCGGTCTTGTTCTGCTCCACATGCTCCTGATACCAGGCTATACCTTCCTGATCCAGATTGGTTGTAGGCTCATCGAGAATCAGAAGCTGGGTGTCGGAATAAATGGCCAGCCCCAGCTTCAGGCGTTGCTTCATGCCGGAAGAGAAGTCTTTTACAAATTTATTGCGGGAGCTCTGCAGGCCCATGTGGTCTACTAATGCCTGGTGGGAAAGGTTGCCTCTCAGTGGCTTGAAGCGGGTATGGAAATGAATCATTTCCAGCAGCGTAAATTCTTCCACCAACTCCAGGTAGGGGGCTGTGAGGGACAGCTGCCGGTATGCCCGCTCAGGCGCTACAACAGTCCCGTTGATGTGGTAACGGATGTCACCTTCGCTGTGCAGGTTGTGGCCCGCCAGAACAGTGAGAAGGGTAGATTTTCCGGACCCGTTATGCCCCAAGATGGCATAAGAGGTGCCTGATTCCAGGGTATAGGTCAGGTTCCGGAAAATCCACTCGTAATTGTATCGTTTACCTAAATTGCTTAGGTTAATTTGCATCTTTTGAAAGGTAGCTCTTGATAATGCCGCGACCCGAGTTACGAACAAAATTCAGGATCTCGTCACGCTCGCGGCTTGGGGCCAGCTCCAGCTCTATTTTGTCCAGGGCCTCGGTATAGTTGAGGCCATTCATGAACAGAATGCGGTAGATCTGCTGTACTTCGTTTATCTGCTCCGAGTTAAAGCCTCTTCTGCGCAGGCCAATGGAATTGATACCGGCATAAGTAAGGGGCTCCCGGGCAGCTTTCACATAGGGAGGCACATCTTTGCGGACGAGCGAACCACCGGATACCATGGCATGCGCGCCGATCTTCACGAACTGGTGCACCGCACTCGAACCACCGATGATAGCGTAGTCGCCCATCTCGACGTGACCGGCCATCTGCACCGCATTTACGACGATGCAGTTGTTACCCACAATGCAATCGTGTGCAATGTGTGCGTAGGACATGATCAGGCAATTGTGGCCGATCACCGTCTTCATCTTATCGATGGTGCCACGGCTTACGGTAACACACTCTCTGATGACCGTGTTATCGCCGATGATGGCGGTTGTATCCTCGCCGGCAAATTTCAGATCCTGGGGTACAGAGGAAATAACGGCACCCGGGTAGATCTTGCAGTTCTTGCCAATGCGGGCACCTTCCATGATGGTCACATTCGGGCCAATCCAGGTTCCTTCTCCGATCTCTACGTTTTTATAGATGGTGGAGAAAGGCTCTACCACCACATTCTGGGCAATCCTGGCTTCCGGGTGAATGTATGCTAACGGCTGGTTCATGCGTCTTTCTTTACTATACTTGCTGACATTTCTGCCTCCATCACCAACTGGCCGTTCACAAACGCCTGACCAGACATCTTGGCAATACCCCGTTTCACAGGAGCAAGCAATTCACATTTGAAAATGATTGTATCTCCAGGAATCACTTTGCGCTTAAAGCGACAACGGTCTATACCTAAAAAGTATGTCCAGTAATCTTCCGGGTTTTCTACTGTATTGAGCACTAAAATGCCACCTGTCTGGGCCATGGCCTCGATCTGGATCACACCGGGCAGCACGGGGTTGCCAGGGAAATGGCCCTGAAAAAATGGCTCGTTCATGGTCACGTTCTTAACGCCCGTCACCGTGGTTTCGTCCAGGTGGATGATCTTATCGATCAGCAGGAAAGGGTAACGGTGCGGCAAAGTCGCTGCGATCTGGTTGATGTCCATTACTGGTGGCTTCTTGGGATCGTACGTGGGTACATTCTTGATCGAAGCTTCCTGAATCAGTTTTTTGACACGGCGGGCAAAGGCAATGTTGGCCGCATGTCCGGGACGTGCCGCCAGGATCTGACCTTTGATCGGGCGTCCGATCAGGGCCAGGTCGCCTACCAGGTCCAGCAGTTTATGGCGTGCCGGCTCGTTTTTGAAACGAAGTTCTGTATTGTTCAGTACGCCTTCTTCTTTTACGGCCACTTTTTTCTTGCCCAGCAGGTCTGCCAGGTAAGTCAGTTCACCGTCTTCCACTACGCGGTCCACGATCACGATGGCATTGTCCAGGTCGCCCCCTTTAATCAGGTTCTGCTTGTACAAGGCTTCCAATTCGTGCAGGAAACAGAACGTGCGCGAAGGCGCGATCTCTTCTTCAAACTGTGCAAAATCGGTGATAGAAGCATGCTGGCTGCCCAGCACAGGCGAGTTGTAGTCCACCATCACCGTAAGGCGATAGTCATCTAGCGGCAAGGCGGCGATCTCTACACCACGCTTTTCATCTTTGTAGCTGATGCCTTCCGTGATCTCGAAGTAGTTGCGCAGGGCGTTCTGCTCCTGCATGCCCACCGAGAGCAAAGCTTTTACAAACTCGATAGAAGAACCATCCATAATCGGAGGTTCAGGTCCATCCAGCTCGATCAGTACGTTATCGATCTGCAAACCAACAAGCGCTGCCAGGGTATGCTCTACGGTATTCACCCGTGCGCCATTCTGCTCAATGGTGGTACCACGGGAGAGATCCACTACATTGTCCACGTCTACATTTACAATCGGCTGACCCGGCAGGTCAATGCGCTGAAATTTGTAGCCATGGTTAGCAGCAGCAGGCTTGAATGTCATGTTAGAGACAACGCCTGTGTGCAACCCAATACCCGATACCGTTACCGGAGACTTGATGGTATGCTGTTTATAATTCATTAACGTATTAATAGTTTACCTTTTGGAGGTATAAGTAATGCTGTGGCTGTCAGGTTATAAGCGGGCCTACAGGCGGCATTAACTTATGCGCCTGCAAACTTAAGACTTTATACACTGCCTTGCCACTTTTTTATTTTGGTACCGCCGCAGGTATACCCTCTGCCTATTTTTTCTCTTTTAGCTCGTCGAGTTCTCGCTGCAGGTCCGGCAACTTTCTGAAAACAGTAATGGCTTTGAGATTTTGCTTGTAGTCGAAGGCAGGCGAACCCTGGATGATGGTGCCGGTATCTTTGACAGATTTGGATACACCTGACTGGGCACCTATCGTCGTCTTGTCTGCTATGCTGATGTGGCCTACTATACCTACCTGCCCGGCAATCACGCAGTAATTGCCAATTTTAGCCGATCCTGATATACCTGTCTGGGAAGCGATCACGGTATGCTGGCCTACCTCCACGTTGTGCGCGATCTGCACCAGGTTGTCGATCTTGGTACCTTTCCGGATGATGGTAGAGCCCATAGTAGCACAGTCGATGGTCGTGTTGGCGCCGATATTCACATCGTCTTCCAATACCACGTTGCCGATCTGGGGTACCGGTTTGTAGCTGCCATCCGGTTGCGGCGCGAAGCCAAAGCCATCACTTCCAAGCACCACACCCGCATGTATGATGCAGTTGCGGCCCACCACGGTATTGGCGTATAGTTTAGCACCCGCAAAAATGGTGGTATTGTCGCCGATCTTTACATTGTCGCCCAGGTATGCCTGTGGATAAATGCGCACGTTCTCGCCTATCTGGCAGTTCTGGCCAATGTACGAAAAGGCACCCCGGTAATGCCCCGGGCCGATTTCACTGCCGGTACCGATGAAGCTTGGCTCTTCCACACCTGTCTTGGAGGCAAGTACCGCCTGCTGGTAATACTGCAACAGGGTAGAGAAACTGGAGTAAGGATCTGCAACGCGGATAAGGGTGGCAGAGACAGGTTTTTTCAGCTCCAGGGTATCAGAAACGATGACGGCGCTTGCTTCTGTCGTATATAAATAGGATTCGTATTTCAGATTAGACAAAAATGCGAGAGCACCGTTTCCGGCCTCCTCTATCTTGGCTAAAGTGCTGACCTTTACTAAATTGTCTCCCTCAACTTTGCCCTGCAAAAGGTCTGCAATCTGTTGAACAGTAAATTCCATCTTGTAAAATTAGAGCAAAAATTTAAATGTGCTAATGCTTTGGGGGCGCAAACTTAATAAAAACTTTATGCAGCACCGCCACTTTCTGTCAGATGATTCTGGAGAAGCTATGCAAATTCTATGCAGAATACTGTTCAATCACGCTTCCTCCACTTTAAAAGTATAAGTGAAACAAAAGACTGCTTTGCGGAAGAAGGTATAGGCAGTAGGAGACGTGATCTGCTGTTTACAAAAACGCGCTCGTCAAGGTGCTGCAGGTTATAAGGCCGCTACTTCCTTCGGATAGCAAACGTAATATTTCTCCACTTTCATGCTCAGGGCCTGTATGTTGGGCAGATCGGAAGCATCGGCTATGTTGACGACATACCCCGTTTTGGTCAGCATGTCAATGGATTCTCCTTCAGACTGATAGGCATTGTTGCTGATCTGGCCCGAGATCATCAGGTACCTGACCTCTTCTTCGCTCACCTTAAAGCGCTCCTGCACCAGTTCGCTGATGCCCAGCATCATGTCTTCGTCGATTGGCTTGCTTGAAATGATCACTTTGAAGAGCTTGCGGCTGAGTATACTGCCCGACAGGTAGGAGAGGATCGGGTCCGGGTGGGAAGCCCAGAGTTTGATGCCGCTCCAGATGTCATGGTCGTCCAGCGACACAAAGCGCTCGAGTATGCTGCTGTCGGACTGAAAATCCTCCAGCGTAAGGTTGGACGACAGGAAAAACTTGAGGCAGGGGCTGGCCGGCAGCTCTACACCCTGCTGCACCAGCTCCCGGGCACGTTGCACGGTGCGCAGTACCATGTTCTCGGCACTGATCACGGTCTTGTGCAGGTATACCTGCCAGTACATGAGGCGGCGGCTCACCAGGAAATTTTCGATGCTGTAGATCGCCTTTTCTTCGACCACCAGCTTGTCGTTGGCCACGTCCAGCATCTTGATAATGCGATCTGCTCCTATCTTCCCCTCGTATACACCAGTATAGAAGCTGTCGCGGTTCAGGTAGTCGAGGCGATCCACGTCGAGCTGGCTCGAAACCAGCTGGTGAAAGAATTTCCGCTCGTAGGTGTCGGTAAATATTTGTATCGCCAAACTCAATCTTCCGCCGAAAGCATCGTTGAGCAGGTGCATGATGTGCAGGGACAGGTGCTCGTGGTGCACTTCCTGAAAAATGGCCGTCTCCAAAGCATGCGAGAAAGGGCCATGGCCGATGTCGTGCAGGAGAATGGCAATGAGCGAAGCTTCGAATTCGGTATCAGAAATTTCGTTATTTTTACTTCGCAATGTATGCAGCGCAGTATTCATCAGGTGCATGGCACCCAGCGCATGATGAAAACGCGTATGCAGGGCTCCCGGATACACCATCTCTGTCAGACCTAACTGCTTGATACGGCGCAGACGCTGGAAATAGGGATGATCGATGATGTCGAAGAGGAGTTCAGTCGGCACCGTGATAAAGCCGTATACAGGATCGTTTAATATTTTTTTCTTATTCACAAAAACCGAGGTGCTTAGTTGTTAAATCACTGACTTTTAAACGGTTGTTTACAAAGGTATTTTGTCTGTTATACCTTTTTCGGGAGGGCTTGTTCCAGCGCCGGTGACAGAATGTCTGCTGAGGGGCCAAATACTTACTTAAAGAAACTTAAGTGAATGGCTGTAGTAAACTTATACTGTTCCCGGTCAGTGATCAGACAACCAACTGCAAACACTTAACAACCAGCAACCAGCTATCAAATAAAACTATGCAAAGATATACGATTTTATGGGCCGATGACGAAATCGACCTGCTCAAGCCACACATTCTTTTCCTGGAAGAGAGAGGCTACGATATTACACCCGTTAACAGTGGCACCGATGCCATCGAGAAGGTACAGGAACAGGGCTACGATGTGGTATTCCTGGATGAAAACATGCCGGGTATCAGCGGGCTGGAAACCCTGAATGAGATCAAGACGATCCGGCCGGCTATGCCGGTGATCATGATCACCAAGAGCGAAGAAGAACACATCATGGAGGAGGCCATCGGGGCCAAGATCACCGATTACCTCATCAAACCGCTTAACCCCAACCAGATACTGCTGTCGGTGAAGAAGGTCCTGGAGAACAAGCGCCTGGTATCGGAGCGCACGAACTCAAGTTACCAGCGCGATTTCCGGCAGTTGGGTATGGCTTTTGGCGAGCGCCTGAGCCCCAACGAGTGGTCTGATATCTACAAAAAGCTGGTATTCTGGGAGCTGGAGATCGACGAGACCGAGAACAAGAGCATGGCCGACGTGATCAACATGCAGAAGGATGAGGCCAACTCCAACTTTGCCAAGTTTATCATGGAGAACTACGAGGACTGGATCAACAAGGAGTCGGACGATGCCCCCCTGATGTCGCACCAACTGTTCCGGGAGCGGGTGATCCCGATGATGAAGGAGTCCGACAAGCCTGTCTACTTCCTTTTGATCGACAACCTGCGCTATGACCAGTGGAAGGTGCTGGAGCCGCTTATTTCGGAATACTTTACGGTGGACTCAGAGGAGATGTACTATTCCATCCTTCCGACCACTACGGCCTATGCGCGCAATGCCATCTTCTCGGGGATGATGCCGACCGAAATCATGAAGCGTTACCCCAACCTGTGGGTGAGCGACGACGAGGACGAAGGCAAGAACCTGCACGAGGTTGACTTCCTGGAGATTCAGCTGCAGCAGAACCGCATCACCGACAAGCACAGCTACCACAAGATCACCAACCCGGCAGCCGGCAAAGACCTGTTGGCCAAGTTCAACAACCTGGACAACAACAAGCTGAACGTGATCGTCTACAACTTTGTGGACATGCTTTCGCATGCCCGCACCGACAGCAACATGGTACGCGAGCTGGCTCCCGACGAGTCGGCCTACCGCTCCATCACCAGGTCCTGGTTTATACACTCCCCTTTGTTTGAGACTCTGAAACTTATCGCTGACCGGAAAGCCCGCCTGATCATTACCACAGACCATGGCACGATTCGGGTAAAGCGGCCCTTCAAGATCATCGGCGACAGGCAAACGAACACCAACCTGCGCTATAAGCATGGTAAGAACCTGGGTTACACCGATAAAGATGTGTTCACGGTGAAAAAGCCGGAGCGATTTTTCTTGCCAAAAGCCAATGTTTCCACTACGTTTGTATTTGCGATCGAGGATTACTTCTTCGCTTATCCAAACAACTATAACTACTATGTCAACTACTACAAAGATACCTTCCAGCACGGAGGGGTGTCGTTGGAGGAGTGCATCATACCGTTTGTTACCCTGACGCCTAAGAATGTATAACACAGGAGTTGAAAAGGCAATCATCAGGATGTCGTCGTTGGAAGATCTCCCAGCGGCGGCTTCTGTGCTTTTAGAGGAATCCCGGCAGGAGCCTGTCCTGCTTTTTGAAGGGCCGATGGGTGCCGGCAAAACCACGCTCATCAAAGAACTTTGCCGCCAGATGGGGGTAAAGGAGAACGTGAGCAGCCCGACTTTTGCCCTGGTGAACGAATACGAAACGGACGCCGGGAAACTAATTTACCATTTTGATTTTTATAGGATAAATGAGGAGCGGGAAGCGCTCGCCATCGGGGCGCTGGAGTATTTTGACTCCGGGCGAACGTGCCTGATCGAGTGGCCCTCCCTGATTCCGAACTTATTGCCGGAGCATTACCTGCTTGTAAGGCTGGAGCCTGCAGCAGAAGGCGAAGAGCGCACCATGACCATAAACCGTATTTGACATGCCGGAGAGATTCGCCATAGAGTTAGGAAAGCTGGCTGCCAGCCCTGCCCTTTACCCAAAGGAATCGATGCTGGCAATAGAGGAGCGCCACCGCAGGCTCTTTATCGGGCTGCCGAAAGAGTCATCTTTTCAGGAGAACCGCATAGGCCTCACACCCGATGCCGTAAAGCAGCTGACGGACCAGGGGCACAAGATCTGGATAGAAGCAGGAGCCGGAGGACCATCCAAATATTCGGATAACGACTATTCCGAAGCAGGTGCCAAGATCGTTTATTCCACGGAAGAGGTATACGAGGCCGGTATCGTGCTCAAGATCGCACCGCCCACTTACGATGAAATAGAGTACCTGCGTCCCGGCCAGACACTCATAT
Source organism: Pontibacter sp. HJ8 (assembly GCF_054824225.1). Taxonomy (NCBI): domain Bacteria; kingdom Pseudomonadati; phylum Bacteroidota; class Cytophagia; order Cytophagales; family Hymenobacteraceae; genus Pontibacter; species Pontibacter sp. HJ8. The sequence continues at coordinate 1,184 of NZ_JSYF01000089.1, read as the reverse complement.
CTGCCCTGCAGTTTGGCAATCTTACGTCCGATTACATCAATGCCCTGCTTCGCAAAAAGATAAACGCCATTTCGTTTGAGCTGATCCGGGATAAGTCCGAGTCGAAGCCTGTCGTACGGGCCATGAGCGAGATTGCAGGTAGTTCCGTTATGCTGATCGCGGCCGAGTACCTGAGCAGCAGCAACGAAGGCAAAGGCGTGATCCTGGGAGGTATCACAGGGGTGGCCCCGTCCAAGGTGGTGGTTATGGGAGCCGGCACTGTAGCGGAATATGCTGCCCGTGCCGCACTGGGACTAGGCGCTGAAGTGAAGGTATTTGACAACCATATCTACAAGCTGCGCCGCCTGAAGCACAACATCGGCCAGCAGATCTTTACTTCCACGCTGGACAGGGCCATCCTCTACAACGAGCTGAAGCAGGCCGATGTGGTGATCGGTGCGCTGGTAGCAGAAGAAGGGCGTATGGCCTGTATGGTAGAGGAGGGGGTTGTGGCGCAGATGAGCCCGGGTTCCATCATAATCGATGTCTGCATCGACCAGGGCGGCTGCTTCGAAACCTCCGAGCTGACTTCGCACAGCCGGCCGGTCTTCCGCAAGTATGACATCATCCATTACTGTGTGCCGAACATTGCCTCCAGGGTGCCGCGCACTGCTTCCAATGCCCTGAGCAATATTTTTACCCCTATTTTTGCAGAGATTTCGAAGTTTGGCGGCATCAACGAGGTGCTGTTTACGAATGAGCACTACCGCAGCGGGGTATACATTTACAAAGGCAGCCTTACCAATTCACAAATCGCCAAGCGTTTTGGGATGCGCTACAAAGAGCTCGGGCTAATGATCGCGGTTAGGAACTAAGGCCTAAGACTACAAAAATAAGTAAGCCCCGTCTATACCTAGACGGGGCTTTTTTGTCAGAATCAGGATTTACAGGATTTCTAGCACCGGGTCCAACCACCCCTGCCCCTCCTTATCCAAGGAGGGGAGCCAGCTATTACAGTTCGAACAGTATTTGATTCATAGCAGGCGTAGAGTCATCTCCTGCCCCCGTCAAAGGGGGACTTGTTGCTGCACTAATAACCAGGTATAGGCATTGTAGCAGGAGCTATACCTGGCAGGTATAGCAAGGCCAACTTACAACAGCTGCTATGAAGCAATGGCTTGAGCCAGGTGCACTTTGTGGCGCTC
>NZ_JSYF01000001.1:0-10199 GCF_054824225.1 Pontibacter sp. HJ8 | reverse complement strand
AGCATAGAGAAACTGCCTATACATCCAATAATCTGGAGTTCAACTTCTCCAGCATGTACCTAAATTTTGGCCTTACCTATTTCCTGGGCAAGTAGATATAGCAGCCCTACAAAACCAGCAGCGGCCTCACCCTTTTTCAGAGTGAGGCCGCTGCTGTTATACCTATACCTGTCGGCTATACCTTACCAGCCGCTCGCCAGCACATCGGCAATGTGCATGGTTTTGATCGGTTTCTTCTCGCGTTGGATGTAGCCGTCGAGGTGCATGAGGCAGCTGCTGTCGGTGGAGATGATGTAATCCGCGCCGGTGGCCAGGGCATTCTCCACTTTCTGTTCGGCCATCGCTACGGAGATCGACTCAAACTTCACGGCAAAGGTACCGCCAAAGCCGCAGCAGGTCTCGTTATCCTCCATCTCGATCATATCCAATCCTTCCACTCCTTCCAGTAAGGCCCGTGGCCCCGCTTTGATGCCGCACTCGCGCAACGCACTGCAGGAATCGTGGTAAGTAGCTTTGCCGTGCAGGGCGGCTCCCGGTATGGTAGTCACGTCCAGCACTTCCGTCAGGAACTCGGTCAGCTCGTATACCTTCTTCTGCATGGCCCGGTACTTCACCAGCTTCGATGACTTTACAAAGATATCCTGGTACGCATTGCGCACCATACCTACACAAGAGGCCGAGGGAGCTACAATGTAATGCGATGTTTCGTTGGAGAAATCGTCGAGAAACTTGTTGGCTACTTCACGGGCTTCATCAAAAAAGCCGGCGTTGAACGCAGGCTGCCCGCAGCAGGTCTGGTTCGGGTTGTAGTTTACCTCGCAGCCGAGCCGCTCCAGCACCTTAACCATGTTCATGCCTGTTTCCGGATGCAACTGGTCCACGAAGCAGGGAATAAAAATATCTACAATTGTTTTTCTTGCCATAATCAGGAAAAGACTGCGCCCGAGGCTGCCAGGGCAGCAGCAAAGGCTTGCTTGTTCAGGTTCAAATTTAAACCATTATTTTCGAAGTAGCTGATCAAATTTTCAGTGGCCATGTTCCCTACCAGTTCATCCTTGGCCATCGGGCAGCCACCATATCCCCGCAGGGCTCCGTCAAACCGGCGGCAACCGGCCTGATAGGCTGCGTCCACTTTCTCTTCCCAGGTGGCAGGCGTGGTATGCAGGTGCGCCCCGAACTCAATGTGCCCGAAAGCCGGTATCAGCTGACCGAACAGGTACGTGATATTGTCCGGGTTGGATACACCGATGGTATCCGACAGGGAGATAATCTTCACCCCCAGCTTGTCCAGATCCTCCACAAACCCGATCACCGTGCCGGCGTCCCAGGGATCGCCATACGGATTACCAAAGCCCATCGAGATGTAGGTCACGAGTGTTTTGTTATGCTTTGCGCAAATATCCTGAATTTGGGCCAGCTGGGTCATGGCCTCGGCTATACTTTTGTTTGTATTACGCTGCTGGAACGTTTCCGAAACCGACAACGGAAAACCCAGGTAGTCTATCCCGCGATGGGATGCCGCTTCTTCTGCCCCACGCACATTGGCAATGATGGCCAGTAATTTGGAGGCGCTTCCCTTCCGTTCCAGGTTTGCCAGTACCTCAGCCGTATCGCTCATCTGCGGTATAGCTTTCGGAGAGACGAAGCTGCCGAAGTCAATCGTATCAAACCCCACCTGCAGCAGCGTATTGATGTAGTTGATCTTGGTTTCGGTAGGTATAAACTGCTTCAACCCCTGCATCGCATCGCGTGGGCATTCTATAATTTTCATAAGTTCATATACTTTTTCACTGCGTTTTCAAATATACGAATTACTAAGCTCCCTGGCTTTGTCATACCTTTATCTAATATTCTTATATCCGGAATCACTCTTATTCATTCAGGATATAACTAAGCTGCTTATCCTGGCCGCTAAAATTCAGCTACCACAGGCGGCCAGGCGGGTGTTGCCGGAACCCGGGGCTCCGGGTATGGCACGTAGTTGTGAATGACTGCAACGTATGCAAAGTCCGTATAGCAGGAGGGCGGTCCCCATCTGCCTTATAATTCTGCAAATAAAAGCGCGTTGCCATCGTATAGGAAGGCAGGACACAACAAATAGAACCATGGAAAACCTGATAGAGTACTTGGATGAATCACTCATTCCGCTGGAACAGAAAGTAAAAGAGTATCTGCACATAGAGCGCGACATACGACTGCTGGAGGTGGAATTGCTCTCCCTGCAAAGTATAAAGCCGGACTATGATCCGGAACAGCAGAACCTGGAACAGCGCATCGCAGCCGGTCAGCCCAGCAGCACCTTCAACGACAAAGAGCAGAAGATGGTAGAATTGCTCGAACAGTACAAACAGCTTCAGAAAGAAGTTATTGACCTGTTGCCCGAAAAAAACAAATTCGTAGAACTGAACCTGGGTTATGGCCCCAGCCAGGTAGGCTATTTCACCACAGATCCCGAAACGCATGCCCCGCTTGACGAGCCGGTACTGCGCGTAGTTCACTAAATTTAGTACCTTTGGTTTATGAGCCTTTGCCCGTTCTATCGCCGGAGGCTATCCTAAACACCACATACCCCACATGGGCTTATTGATCCTTTATCTTGCCGTTGCTCTTTTTTTCTCTTTCCTGTGCTCCTTGCTGGAAGCAACCCTGTTGAGCATCACCCCCTCTCATGTGGGCACTACCACAGAAGAAAATCCGGTTCTTGGCAAGCACCTGCGGGAATTTAAAGACAATGTAGACCGGCCGCTGGCCGCTATCCTTACCCTCAACACCTTTGCTCTTGTTCTGGGGGCGGCCGGCGTAGGCAGCCAGGCCCAACGGATATGGGGGTATGAATACGTATCGCTGGTCTCCGCTATACTGACCATCTTCATCCTGATCCTGGCTGAGATCATCCCCAAAACCCTGGGCGCTAACTACTGGAAAACGCTCACGCCCTTTACCGTCAGAGCGCTCCGGATCATCATTTACTCGCCCCTATACCCGATCATCGTCTTATCCCAATTCATCACCAGGCGCCTCAAAAAAGATAAGGACCGCAGTGTGCTGAGCCGTGCCGATTTTGCCGCCATGGCCGAGATCGGTATCAAAGAAGGTATATTCAAGCGGGGAGAATCGCAGATGCTGCGCAATGTCCTGCGGTTCAATAAGATCATGGTGCGTCACATCATGACGCCACGCACCGTGATTCAGGGAGCCCGGGAAGACCAGACGATCGTGGAGTATTTCAAGGAGGTGAAAACACTGCGCTTCTCCCGTATCCCCCTGTACACAAATAACCTGGACGACATTGACGGCTATGTGCTGAAGGATGAGATCCTTTCCAAACTGATCTCGAACGAAGGCTCCCTGCCTCTCAAAAGCATCTGCCGCAGCATAGAAGTGGTAACGGAATACATGCCCATCCCGGAGCTCTTCAACCGCCTGCTGAAAGAACAGAACCACATTGCCCTGGTAGTGGACGAGTATGGTGGCACAGCCGGCATCGTGACGATGGAAGACATCATCGAAACGCTGCTGGGTATGGAGATCATGGATGAGATGGATAACGTGGAGGACATGCAGAAGTGGGCCCGCGACAACTGGGCAAAACGGGCAAAAGGGATCGGCTACCACCCCGAAGAATAGTCAGGAAAGTTCAGAACCTCAGGTTGAACACTGAAAAAGGCAGCGGCAGCAGGTATGCTATACCTGCTTCTGTAACAAATAGCCTGGTCCTCGTCCACCTTTCGCCGAAAAAGTCCTATCTTCGGGTTTAGATTATCTTCCCGATACATGGCTCAGCTTTATTTCCGCCAGACAACCGTTCAACAGGAGTTTCAGGCTCCGCTTTCGCTCTTCGAACTGCACCAGCAGATACGGGAAGAGCTGGAAGTGGCGTTCCCGGAAAGCTATTGGGTAGTGGCCGAAATCTCGCAGGTATCGCCGGACAAGCGCAAGGGGCACTGCTACCTCAACCTGGTGGACAAAGGCGATGACCCACGGGGGGCTTTGCAGGCGCAGGCCAGGGCTACGATCTGGAGCACCCGCTACCAGATGCTGGGGCGCTACTTTGAGGAGAAAACGGGCCAGCCCCTTAAAGCTGGCCTCAAAATCCTTTTCCAGGCCAATGTGCGCTTTCATGAGCTGTATGGATTGAGCTTGGACATCGTCAACATCGATGCCAACTATACCATCGGCGACCTGGCACGGCAGCGGCAGGAAACCCTGAAGCGGCTCGAAGCGGAAGGCCTGCTCACGGCCAACAAAGAGCTGGAATTACCCCTGGCTCCGCAACGGCTGGCGATCGTTTCCTCTTCCACCGCAGCCGGCTACCAGGATTTTATACATCAGCTCGAAAACAACGCATACGGCTATACCTTCAGCACCCGGCTTTTTCCGGCGATCGTGCAGGGCAATGAGGCGCCTGCTTCCATCACCAAAGCCATGGCCCTGATCGCCAGGTATAGCCACCTGTTTGATGCCATTGTGGTCATTCGGGGAGGTGGTTCGCAATCGGACCTGAGCTGCTTTGACGATTACCGGGTAGCAGCGGCGATCGGGCATTCTCTCCTGCCCGTGCTCACCGGCATTGGGCACGAGCGCGACGAAAGTATAGCCGACCTGGTCGCGCATACCCGCCAGAAAACACCAACGGCTGTTGCCAACTTTCTGATCGATAAGTGTCGGGAAGTAGAAGAGCATGTGGAAGGTTTGTTTGACAGCATCTACATGTTCTCGGCGCAGCTGTTGCGCCTCTCCACAGACAAGCTGGAGCGGCAGAGCCTGAAGATCTCCAACCTCACCAACACCTACCTGCAGGAAGGACGTGAGATGTTGGAGCAATTTTCCAGAAGCCTGCTGCTGAAACCAAAGAACTTCCTGGATAACCAGAAACACCAGGTGCGCGACAAAGAGCAGTCGATCCGGGGCTATACCAAAGACCTGCTGCACCTGCGAAGCAAGCAGCTCAGTGAGCTGTCGGTATGCGTAGAAGGTATAGGGCAGCGCTGGCTCCACTTCAAAGAACAGGACCTGAGCAAGCTGGTACATTGTGTGGAGACGGAAGCAAAAGATAAACTCAAGCGCAGCCAGCTGGCTTTTGTCAAGTGCAGTGATAAGATCCACTACTGCGCAGAGAAAAAAGTAAGCACCGCCGCACACCAGGTCGACCTGCTGGAGACCCGCATACAGGCCAATGATCCGGAGAAGCTGTTGCTGCGGGGCTATACCCTGACGCTAATCAACGGCAGAATAATAAAAAGCATGGGGCTGATAAAAGAAGGAGATGTAATCGAGACCCGCCTGCAGGATGGCAGGGTACACAGTTTAGTTGTAAATTTAGATACCAATGACGAATAAAGACATAAACCAGATGACTTACCGCGAAGCCACCCAGGAGCTGGAGGAAATTCTGCGGGCCATCGAAAGCGACGCAGTCGATGTGGATGAGCTGACCCAAAAAGTACAACGCTCTTCGCTGTTGATAAAACTCTGCAAAGACAAGCTCCGCAATGCTGAGAACGCCATCAACCAGGTGTTCAATGAAGAGAACTGCGAAGAACCCACCCGGCAGGAAAAGAACAATCCTTCCAGCGGTAAATTATTTTAACAAACCATTGACCTAACAAAAACGCCCCAGCCGGATCAAGTTCCGGCAGGGGCGTTTTTGTTCTGATAAGAAACTTATTGTAGCTCCTTCGGCAACTTTTTCTGCTTCAGTTGCACCAGGCGCGAGAGCAGCCTTCTGGCCTCTTCGCAGGTATCGAGGTGGTACTTAGCGACCGAATGAGAGTTGCCAATCTTGACCGTGTAGGCATCCCGCGGCATCGCCTTGAAGATGTCCTCGTCCCCCCAATCGTCGCCCAGCGCCAGAATAAAGTCGTGTGGCGACATGTTGAGCCAGAAACTGGTCGCTTTGCCTTTGCTCACTTCCTGCGCCTTGACCTCAACGGCCATTTGCCCGTCGAGCACCTGCAGGTTGCTGTTGGTGGCCAGGAAATTGAGGTGGCTGACCAGCTCACGGGCTCGTAATTCGCCCAAACCGGTTTCTACGCGGCGGTAGTGCCACACCAGCGAAAACTCTTTTTCTTCGATAAACGAGCCCGGCGTACGGTCCACGTACAGGTCCAGAATGAGGCGGATATCGCTTTTCCAGTCGTCGATCAGGCTTGTCATGGTTTGCCAGCCCGTTCCGCGCTGCTTGATCCAGACGCCATGCTCGGCGATCAGATCAATGTTCAGGTGGCCCAGCCAACGTTGCATGTTGTCCTTCTCGCGGCTGCTGATCACGACTACCCTGTTTTTAGGATTGTTGCTCAGTACCTGCAACAGCTCCAGCAGGTCTTCATCCGGGGTAGCCATCAGCGGCCTGTTGTGGTAGTCAACCAATGCCCCGTCGTACTCGAGGAAGAACAGGCGGGTACTCGAAGTCGTGTAGGAGTTGCTCAGTTCCTGGAAAGTAGCCTCGTCCAGGTAGGTAGTAGCCATCGACAGCTGCTTGATCTTCACGTAAGACAAGCGGTCCATGAACATGCTCACCCAATGGTGTATGTTATACCTGCGCAAGGACTCCTGCATGTTATGCATGTGCTGCTTCTGCGTCTCTTCCGGCATGGTGAGGGCCGTATGCAGCGTCTCCACCATCTGGTTGATATCATTGGGATTGATGAGCAAGGCCTCTGAAAGCTCCTTGGACGCACCCGCCATCTCGCTTAAGATCAGTACACCCGTCTGGTCCAGTTTGCTGGCAACGTACTCCTTGCAAACCAGGTTCATGCCGTCGCGCATGGGTGTTACCAGCGCCACATCGGCCATGCGGTAAAAAGCCGAAAGCGTTTCGAGTGGGTACGAGCGGTAGAAATACTGGATCGGGTTCCAGTTCATGTGGCTGTACTCTCCGTTGATACGACCTACGAGTTCATCTACCTCGTTTTTCAGTTCCTTGTATTTCTCCACGGCATCCCGCGAAGGCACCACCAGCATCACCAGCGTTACCTTTTCATGAAATTCGGGATACTTTTTGAGGAACAGCTCAAACGCCAGCAGCCGCTGCGGTATACCTTTGGAGTAGTCGAGGCGGTCGATGGACAGGATGATCTTCTTGGTCTGCAGGTTGCTGCGGTAAATTTTTTCGCGCTTCTTTACCTCCTCGCTGTCGGCTGTCTGGGAATACTTTTCATAATCAATGCCCATCGGGAACGAGTCAACCAGCAGCGACCGGTTGCCGGTGTTGATCCAGCCGTGGGTGCTGCCGTGGCCAACGAGCCGGTTCACGGAGCTAAGGAAGTGGCGCATGTCGTCGTAGGTATGGAAGCCGATCAGATCGGAGCCCAGCATACCTTCGAGCAGCTCTTTGCGCCAGGGCAAGAGCCGGAAGATCTCGTAAGACGGAAACGGAATATGCTGAAAAAAGCCGATCGTGCTGTCGGGCAATTTTTCACGCAGCAACGAAGGCAGCAGCAGTAACTGGTAGTCGTGTACCCAAATGGTATCGTCCGGTTCCGCCAGTTTCACGACCTCTTCGCAGTACTTTTCGTTAACGGCTACATAAGTTTCCCAGAGTTGCTGCTCATAAATGGCATACTGGCTGAAATAGTGAAAAGTAGGCCACAGTGTTTCATTGCTGAAGCCTTCGTAAAATTCCTTGATCTCTTTTTCAGTCAGGAATACCGGGTGCATATTCTGATCGTGCAGACTTTCGGCTACCTTCTCCTGCTGTGCTTCCTCCTCTACCACCATACCCGGCCATCCGATCCAGAGATTATTCTTCTTTTTGTAGATGGAGCCAAGTCCGGTAGCAAGTCCGCCTTCGCTTGGTTTGAAGTCGAGTTTACCTTCCTTTTCCTGAAGCTTGATGGGAAGTCTGTTTGATACAATGATCAATTTCGCCATGTGTTATAATACCTTGAATCAGGCAATCTGCAGCAACGCGGAGAGGATCAATAGCATTGCAGTAGAGACTTGATTACATGTTTGAAAAATGAGTTTATTGGCAGTTCTACCTATCATACGCAAGAATTCCGCGCACGTTTTCAGTATATAGCATTAATTATATTTATAGTATCTGGTTTATATAATATTAAACAAAGTGCCGGATTTGCAAGTACCATCCTTTTGGTTTAACGTTTTTAGTGGCAGGAAGACCTGAGTTTCAGGTTTTGCCTAAACCTTATGGAAAGAATAACGCATTTTATTTCAGAACTGGATCAACTGGTCCTTGGCCTTCTGATACTGATACTTGGCATCGTAGCAGGCATTCTCGTAAAGCTCTTTTTGTTCAAGCTGCTCAACCTGTACAACAGTAAAACCAGCCCGCACCTGGTGGCTTCCATTACAAGGCACATGGACAAGCCTCTCTCTTTTTTTATACCCTTGCTGTTTGCAGCCTTTTTTCTGGCTTTGACACCCTTTACCCCTGAGCAGCGCGAATTTTTCAGACGCTTGATAGAACTCCTGACCATTGCCGGATTTGGGTGGATCATGCTGCAGTTGGTACTTGTGGCACAGGACATGGTACGTTTAAAATACCAGATCACCAAAGAAGATAATTTCCGGGAGCGCAGGCTCATCACACAACTTCAGTTCATCAAGAAACTGTCGATATTGCTCATCTCTTTTATCACAGTTTCCCTTATCCTGCTCTCCTTCGAGCCTGTCCGCAAGCTTGGCACCGGTATGCTTACATCGGCAGGTATAGCCGGCGTCATCGTTGGTTTTGCTGCGCAGCGTTCCCTGGCTAACCTACTGGCTGGCCTGCAAATCGCTTTCACACAACCCTTGCGCATAGACGATGTGCTGGTACTTGAAGGTGAATTTGGTCGTGTAGAGGAAATTACCCTGACCTATGTCGTGCTGCGCATCTGGGACAACCGCCGCCTGATCCTACCCCTAAATTATTTCATCGAAAAACCATTTCAGAACTGGACCCGTACCGGATCGGACATTCTGGCTACGGTATACCTCTACACCGACTATACCGTGCCGATTGACAAGCTCAGAAAAGAACTGGAACGCATATTGGACGGCACCCCTCTTTGGGACAAAAAAGTACAAAACCTGCAGGTAACAGATGCAAAAGAGAACTCACTGGAGTTGCGTGTGATGGTGAGTGCCGCCAGTTCAGGTATAGCCTGGGACCTGCGCTGCCATATCCGGGAAAATCTTGTTACCTTTATACAACAACATTACCCGGGCGCGTTGCCTAAGGTAAGAGCTGAACTGGGCCAGGAACAATAGCAGGTACCGGTCAATAAGCATTAACACATACAATACAGCCAAAGGATAAATCATTAAATGGATTATTTCAAAGGAATTGACCCGGAAATAATGAACTGGGTCATTATACCTATACTCATATTTCTGGCCCGCATCGTGGACGTAACCCTGGGCACCCTGCGGATCGTGTTCATATCGAAGGGAGACAAACTGATAGCGCCACTGCTGGGCTTTGTAGAAGTACTCATCTGGCTGGTAGCCATTACGCAGGTTATGCAGAACTTGAGCAATTTTGTTTCCTACTTTGCCTGGGCCGCAGGCTTTGCAACAGGTAATTTTCTGGGTCTTCGCATTGAGCAGAAGCTGGCGCTGGGGCAAATGGTAGTGCGGGTGATTACGGTGGAGTCGGCCGAAGATCTGATCGAGCGCCTGGCCGGCCGTGGCTACCGACTGACCAGCGTGGACGCCAAAGGTACGCGCGGCAAGGTCAACCTGCTCTTCATGATCGTCAAGCGGAAAAAATTAAAGGAAGTAATCGGTATTATCCGCGACTACAACCCCAACGCCTTCTACTCTATCGAGGATGTAAGATCTGTGTCGGGTGTAGAGATTCCGGAAGAGGAAGTGGAACGCAAGATCACTTTCAGAAAATTCTTCCCGCTGCGTAAGGGGAAGTAGGTATAGCAGATGGAGAGTAGGCACTTTGCCTGTTTAGGTATAGCACAGTTTCTTTTGGAGCGCTCTGCTCAAGGATGGAGAATAGTTTGATCACAGGCGCTACTCAAGCTGCAGCAATTCATGTGTTAGGTATACCGGGTCCAACCACCCCTCCCCCAGGAGGGAAGCCTGCTGTTACTATTTGAGACATCTTGTTTCATAGCCACTGATTCGTCATCCCCCTGCCCCCATCGAAGGGGGACTTTTCAACCCCAAACTGTCATTTCGAACGGCAGTGAGAAATCTGGATGATACCTATAGCTTGTATCAGATTTCTCCCGTTGGTC